>JAAXWY010000007.1 GCA_013334745.1 Coriobacteriia bacterium | reverse complement strand
GAGGAGGCCGGCAGCCACTCGGGTGACTCGGCATGCTCGATTCCGCCCTACACGCTGGGCGAGGAGATGGTCGAGAGCATCCGCGTGCAGGCACGCGCCCTCGCGATGCGCCTGGGCGTGCGCGGCCTCATGAACGTGCAGTTCGCGGTCAAGGACCAGCGCGTCTACGTGCTCGAGGTCAACCCGCGCGCGTCGCGCACGGTGCCGTTCGTCTCCAAGGCCACCGGCGTGCCGCTCGCCAAGGTCGCAGCGCAGGTCATGGCCGGTCGCAAGCTCGCGGACATGGACCTGCCCGCCGAGGACCGCGAACTCGGGCGCTTCTGCGTCAAGGAGGCCGTCATGCCGTTCGGGCGCTTCCCGGGCGCAGACAGCGTGCTCGGACCCGAGATGAAGTCCACCGGCGAGGTCATGGGCGTGGCGGGCGACTTCCCGGCCGCGTACGCCAAGTCGCAACTCGCCATCGACTACTCGCTGCCCGTGAGCGGCACCGCGTTCGTCTCGGTGTGCGATCGCGACAAGCGCCAGATCGTGTCACTCGCCAAGCACCTCACGATCCTCGGGTTCGACATCATGTCGACGCGCGGCACCGCCAAGACGCTGCGCTCGGCGGGCATCCCGGTCACCGAGGTGCTCAAGAAGCACGAGGGTCGCCCCAACATCGTCGATCACATCGCCAACGGCGAGGTGCAGCTCGTCATCAACACGCCGTTCGGGCAGGAGACGCGAAGCGACGGCTACCACCTGCGGTCAGCCGCCATCCGCCACGGCATCACCAACATCACGACACTTCCCGCCGCCGCTGCGATCGTCCAGGCGATTGAGGCGACCAAGGAAGGTCGACTCGACGTGCACGCCTTGCAGGACTTCGCAGCCGAAGAGGCCGCTGGGTCGGCCGGGGCGCCCGCGTGACGGCTCGTCCCGACAAGCCGGTCATCGAGCGCGTCCGAGTGCTCAGCAACGACCGAATCGCGCAGGGTGTGGGACTCATGACGCTTCACGCGCCCGAGTGCGCGGCAAGCGTACAGCCCGGTCAGTTCGTGCATCTGCGTGTCGCGACCGGCTCCGACATCATCCTGCGTCGGCCGTTCTCCATTCATCGCGCGTACGGCGAGCGCGTCGAGATCCTCTACCAGATCCTCGGAACCGGCACGCTCCTCATGGCCGAGAAGCCCGTCGGCGACGAGTCGATGGACCTCGTCGGCCCGCTCGGTCATGGCTGGCGGGCGCCCGAGGGCATCGCGCATGCACTCTTCGTGACCGGCGGCCTCGGCGCGGCGCCCCTCGGCATGCTCGCCGAGCAGCTCGCCGCGCATGGCGTCGCGGTCAGCGTCGCGATGGGTGCGCCCACGAAGGAGCGGCTCGTCGCGCGTGAGCTGTTCGAGAACGTCGCGCGTCAGGTGCTCGTCGCGACCGACGACGGCAGCGATGGCGAGCACGGATTTGTGACCGTCCCCGCTGCTCGCCTGCTTGCCGAGGAGCGCTTCGACGTCGTCTATACCTGCGGCCCCGAGCCGATGCAGCGCGCGATCGCCGCACTTGCGGCGGATGCGGGCGTCCCGTGCCAGATATCGCTTGAGCGCCTCATGGCCTGCGGTATCGGCGCATGCCTGTCCTGTGTCGTCTTGACCGTCGACGGTCTGAAGCGCGCCTGCGTCGACGGACCCGTCTTCGACGCGGCGGAGGTGACCTGGAAGTCATGAGCGGTAGCATCGACATGCGCGTGAATCTCGCCGGTCTCGAACTCCGCAATCCCGTTACCGTCGCTTCGGGCACGTTCGCCTCGGGCCGCGAGTTCGCGGACTTCGTCGACCTGTCACGACTCGGTGCGATCGTCACGAAGGGCGTGTCGCTCGGTCCGTGGGCGGGCAACGCGAGCCCGCGTATCGCCGAGACGGCGAGCGGGATGCTCAACTCCATAGGCCTGCAGAACCCCGGCGTCGAGGCGTTCGTCGTCAAAGACCTCGCGTGGCTCGCTGAGAACGCCGCTACGACCCCTGTCATCGTGAATGTGAGTGGGCACTCGGTCGAGGAGTACGCGGCCGTCATAGAGCGCCTGGAGGACGAGTCCGGCGTTGCCGGCTACGAGGTCAACATCTCGTGCCCCAACGTCGATGCAGGGGGGATGGCGTTCGGCTCGGAGTGCGCGCCTGCAGCCGCGGTCACCCGCGCGTGCCGAGCCGTCACCAAGCGCCCCATGCTCGTGAAGCTCAGCCCCAACGTCACCGACATCGTCTCGATCGCGCAGTCGGTGGAGGCGGAGGGCGCAGACGGGCTGTCGCTCGTGAACACCCTGCTCGGTATGGCGATCGACGCCGAGACCCGCAAGCCGCTGCTTGCGCGCGTCGTCGGCGGGCTCTCAGGCCCGGCGATCAAGCCGGTCGCCTTGCGCATGGTCTGGCAGGTGTCCAACGCCGTGGCGATTCCGATCATCGGCATGGGTGGCGTGATGAATGCGACCGACGCGGTCGAGTTCATGCTCGCAGGAGCCACCGCGGTCGCCGTCGGCACCGCCAACTTTGTGGATCCCACCGTGACGATGCGCGTGGTCGACGGCCTCGTGGAGTACTGCCACCGCCACGGGGTGACCGACGTGCGCGACCTTATCGGCGGGCTTGAGGCCTAGCCGATGACGAATCCGGTCCGCTATCTGATCGAGAACTTCGGCAAGCGGCCCGAACCCCGGCCGCCCATCATCCCCAAGCCCTGGCGGATGCCGTTCTTCGTCGGTCTCAGCCTTCTGTCCCTGCTCGCGCTGCTGCTTGTCATCAACTACGTTGTCGGGCCCGCAGTGCGCGCGCAACAGGTCGACCAGGGTGCATCGACATCGTCTCAGGTGAAAGGCTCGAACCAATGACGGAGTACAACCCGATCATCGTCGCTCTCGACTGCAGCGCTGCCGAGGCGCTCGAGCTTGCGCGAACGCTGCGAGGTCGCGTGACGTGGCTCAAGGTCGGGATGACGCTCTACTACGCCGAAGGGCCCGGGATCGTCGCCACGCTCACCGAAATGGGCTTCTCGGTGTTTGTCGACTTGAAGCTGCACGACATCCCTCACCAGGTCGCTGGCGCCGCTGCGTCGATCGCCAAGCTCGGAGCGGGCATGATGACCGTGCATGCGAGCGGGGGAGAGCCGATGATGCGCGCAGCGGTCGACTCGGCGCGCAGGGCCGCCGATGAGGCCGGTGTTGAGCCCCCTGCGGTGCTTGCGGTCACGGTGCTGACCAGCTCAGACGATGCCATGCTCGCATCGGTCGGGGTATCGCGCACTGCCGCCGAGCAGGTCAAGCTGCTGGCGCTCGTTGCGGCCGACGCGGGCGTCGATGGCGTCGTGTGCTCCCCGCAGGAAGCCTCGATCATGCGCGAGGTGCTCGGCGACGACGCACTCATCGTCACCCCCGGTGTTCGGCCCACGTGGAGTCAGGCCGGTGATCAGGCCCGTATCTCGACGCCTGCTGCCGCGTTGGCGGCAGGAGCGAGCCACCTGGTCGTGGGGCGACCGATCACCGAAGCGACCGACCCCGCCCATGCTGCTTCACGCATACTCTCAGAGATCGAGGAGACGAACTGATGTCGATGACCGACGAGACGATTCTGCAGGCCCTCAAGGACGCCGAGGCGATCCGAACCGGCCACTTCGCACTCACAAGTGGCAGGCATTCCGGTACCTACGTGCAGTGCGCAAGGATCCTTGAGGACCCTGCGTTGACGACAGAACTCGCGAAATCCGCTGTTGAGCGGCTTCCCCAAGGGCTGGATATCGACTTGGTCGCAGCGCCGGCGGTCGGCGGGCTGATCATCGGGTTCGCAGTGGCGCAGGCGCTGGGGGTCAAGTTCATCTTCAGCGAGCGCGAGCAGGGGACCATGGTGTTTCGCCGGGCGTTCGAAGTGCCTGCCGGTGCGCGGGTTCTCGTTGTTGAGGACGTCGTCACCACAGGTGGGAGCGTTGGTGAGGTCATAGATCTCGTTCGTGCCGCAGGCGGTGAGGTTGCCGGGGTCGTCTCTCTGATCGATCGGGGCGGGGACAAGAAGTTCGAGGCGCCCTTCTGGCCTCTCCTTCGACTCGAGGTTGAGTCTTGGGAGCCGGATTCGTGTGTCCTTTGCGCCGCGGGCGAGCCGATCTACTCGCCCGGCAGCCGACGACTTGCATAAGATGCTTGGCATCGTCGCAGGTCAGGCGTAGCATTACTCCCATTGGGGGTCGCTCTCCGCATCTGCCAGCTCGACACTTGCTCCGGGGAGAGGGGCCGACTGCCCAGCCAGCTTGACGAGGAGGAACCATGGCACTTCCGAACCTGTCGCCCGAGGATCGCCAGAAGGCACTCAAGAAGGCCGCTGAAGCGCGCCAGAAGCGTGCCGCACTGCGCGTCGACATCAAGAGTGGCAAGCTTTCGTTCGCCGCTGTGATGAAGAAGAGCGACGACCCCGTCGTTGCCCGCATGAAGGTCTCGACGCTGCTTGAGTCGCTCCCGGGCTACGGCAAGGCCAAGGCTCACAAGATCATGACCGAGCTCGAGATATCCGAGAGCCGTCGCGTGCAGGGCCTCGGTGCCCGCCAGCGCGAGCAGCTCCTCGACCGTCTCGGCTAGCAGCGCCCCTGCTCCGTACGCCCACGCAAACGGCAGGGGCAGCGCGCACCGAATGCGACAAGGAAACCTCTTCATAGTCTCCGGCCCCTCTGGCGCGGGCAAAGGCACGCTGGTCAAGGAGCTGCCTTCTCGTGTACCCGACCTCTGGGTCTCGGTGTCCGTGACGACCCGCGAACCGCGCCCCGGTGAGATCGAAGGGGTTCACTACCAGTTTGTGTCGGACGATGAGTTCCAGACGCTCGCCGCGTCTGGCGGCTTGCTCGAATGGGCCGAGGTCCACGGCAATCGCTACGGCACTCCTCGTGCGCTCGTGGAGGAGAAGGTCGCCCAAGGGCGTCAGGTGGTGCTCGAGATCGACCCGCAGGGTGCATTCCAGGTCAAGTCGCTGCGCCCGGCCTCGGTGCTCATCTTCATAATGCCGCCCTCATGGGAGGAGCTGCAGCGTCGCCTTGAGAATCGGGGCAGCGAGACGAAAGCGCAGGTCGAACGGCGTTTAGAGACCGCGAAGCACGAGCTTGAACTTGTGGGGGAGTACGACCATGTGGTACAAAACGACGACATCCCTCGAGCCGTTGACGAGCTCGTGGGCATAATCGATTCGTACGCACATCAACAGGAAGCCTGAGGATATGTCTGTTATCAACCCGCCGATCGACGATCTGCTCGCCAAGGTGGATTCGAAGTACACGCTCTGCATCGTCGCAGCCAAGCGTGCGCGTCAGATCAACGACATGACGCACGGTCTTCGTGACCAGGCGCTGCTTTCTATGCACACGAGCGACCTCACCGACCTCATGAAGAAGAAGCCGCTGTCCAAGGCCCTTGAGGAGATCGCCACCGGCGACGTCTCCTACGAGCGCACCAAGGACAGCTACAAGTAGCAAGGCACCGCCGTGTTCGAGCGCGTCTGCCTCGTCCATCACGCTGAGATCGGCCTCAAGGGCCGGAATCGCGCACAGTTCGAGCGCCGACTTCGAGACAATCTCGAGGCGGCGCTCGTTGGTTTTCCCGTAGGCCGCGCCGAGAAGCTGCCATCGCGGGTCTGCTTCGCGGTCAAGGACCCCGCCCGCGTCTTCGACGTTGCCGAGCGCATCGCTCAGATTCCCGGCGTCGCCTTCGTGTCGCCCGCGTTTCGCACCCATCGCGACCCGGACGAGTTTCTGCCGGCGGCGCTTGAGGCGCTGCGTGAGGCGGGGCCGTTCACAACGTTTGCTGTCGATTCACGGCGATCGAACACCGACTATGCGGTGCCGAGTATGGAGACGAACCGCGTCGTAGGTGCGTTTCTGTGTGAGCACGCCGGAGCCCGGGTGAATCTCAAGCACCCGGATGTTCGGGTCCGGGTCGACGTCGTGCAGGGCGCGGTCTACGTGTCGTCGCGCCGTATCGGGGGTGTAGGCGGTCTGCCGGTGGGAATGTCCGGACGAGTCGTCTCGCTGCTTTCGGCCGGGATCGACTCACCGGTGGCGACCTGGCGCGTCATCCGTCGCGGTGCCGTCGCGGTTGGCGTTCACTTCTCGGGGGTGCCGCACACCAACGACCTGTCGCAACGTCTCGTCGCGGAGCTCGCAGACGTGCTTGAGACCACCGGCGGCCTCGGGCGCGTGTACGTCGTGCCGTTCGGCGAGCTTCAGCGCGAGATATCGCTCGCGTGCCCGCCCGACCTGAGGGTGCTGCTCTATCGCCGGCTCATGTTTGTGGTCGCCGAGCGAATCGCCGAGGCGGAGCGGGCGAGTGCGCTGGTCACAGGCGAGTCGCTCGGGCAGGTGGCGTCGCAGACCCTCGCAAATATCCGTGCCGTCGACGACGTTGCCACGTTCCCTGTGCTCAGGCCCCTGATCGGCAACGACAAGCTCGAGATCATGGAGCAGGCGCGCGAGTTGGGAACCTACGACATCTCGATTCAGGAGCACGACGACTGTTGCACGCTCTACATGCCGAGGACGCCCGAGACCCACGCACGGCTTTCTGCGGTCCGGGACGCTTGGGCTGCACTGCCGCATGAACGAATGGTCGACGACGCGCTAGCCTCGATGAGTTGGCTGGATTATCGGGCCCGCGGCTACCGGCCCCCTTCGCGGTGGCCCACCATCCACATGGAAGCAGCGGAGCAGTGAGCCGGCTCAGGATCTTGGCGCTGGAGCCGTACTACGGTGGCAGCCACCGTGCGGTACTCGATGCGCTTGTCGATCACGTGGATGCGGAGTGGACGCTGCTCACTCTTCCGGCGCGCAAGTGGAAATGGCGCATGCGCGGAGCGGCGATCTCGATGGCAGCGGATGCACGCGCACTCGCCGGGGAGGCCGCGCCGCCGTTCGACGTGATTCTTGCCTCGACGTTTCTCAACCTCGCGGAGTTTCGCGGTCTAGCGGGATCGCGACTGGCGGCCGTGCCGGCCATCGTGTATTTCCATGAGAACCAGCTCGTCTATCCCAATCGCCACACCGCCGAGTGGGACTTCCAGTTTCCGCTCACCAACATCACGAGCGCGCTCTCGGCGGAAGCCTGCGTCTTCAACACCCGGTGGAACCTCCAACGCTTCGTCGAGGAGATTCCCGGGTTCATCGCGCAGTTCCCCGACTGCAGGCCTTCAGGGCTCGCCGAGAGCATCGCTGCCAAGTCGCGTGTTCTGGCCCCGCCGTTCGACACGGCGTGTTTCGATGCGGCACCAACCCGTGGCCCCCGATGCCGCATCATCTGGCCGCATCGCTGGGAGCACGACAAGAACCCTGACGAGTTCTTCTCGGCGGTACGGCAGCTTGCTGATGAGGGTCTCGACTTCGAGGTGGTCGTCGCAGGGCAGAGCTTCCGCGAGACAGAACAGTCCATGCGTGAGCTTGCCGATTCCCTGGGGGAGCGACTGGTCCACTGCGAACAGCCGGAGAGTCGTGCCGAGTATGGCCGACTGCTTGCCAGTGCGGACATCGCAGTCTCGACCGCCGACAACGAGTTCTTCGGGCTGGCGATGATAGAGGCGTGCCACTTGGGCGCCACACCACTCGTGCCCGACAGGTTGGCATACCCGGAGATCTACCCGGCGGAGTACCGCTACGCCGGCCGGGAGCAGTTGGTGTCGCGGCTTCGGGGGATGGTGCAGCATCGCCCTCGGCCACTAGCCGCGCGGGAGTTGTCTCGGCCGTTTCTCATCGAGAACCTCGCGCCCGCCTATGACCAGCTCTTTCGCGAGACGGCCGCGCGCTGAGACTCGGCCCGGCGTCTGCGTTACTCTAGCTGCATTCCGCCACGTGCGCGGCGAGGCCGTCGAGCTCGATGTGATCCCGTTCGACCGCTGCGAGCGCGAGAAAGACCTCGGCGACGCGCTCGTTGCGCGCTCGGCCCGCGACTTCGGCGTAGTAGTTTGAGGCGCGCAGCTCACGAGCGAGAGACTCGTTGACCCCGTCGCACCACGTGCCGTTCTCCTCGGCGGGTTCGAGCAGGTCGGTGGGCTTGTCCGCTCCGGCGAGCTTGCAGAACAGAGAGCAGTGCTCGGCTTCGATCGATGCGAGCCGCTTGAAGGCGCTGGCAAGCTTGGGGTTGTCGTGGCGCAGCCCGAGGGCGCGGTAGAAGCGCGCGTTGCCACGCTCCATGTCAATCGCGTGGAGGACGTCAGTGTGCTCAGACTCGCTGAGTTGCGGTGTGGCCACGTTCTCATCGAACTCGATGGTGGGCACCATGTAGTCCTCGGTCACTCCGCAAAAGGGGCAGCGACTGGGCGCCTTGGCACCAAGGTACGTCTCTCCACAGATTCGACAGCGATAGAACTCCACGTTGCCCCCTCGGTCCTTCTGCTCGACGTGCGCGATTCAGCCCCTAGTGCTCTTCCAGCCCGATCAAGTCGCCGATAGCGGTGCCGAATTCGACCGCCGCTTCCGGCCCGTTCGCCGTCACGATGCGACCTGCGACCGTAACCGGTCCGTCGCTCCACAAAGCCCCGTGCGCGACGAGGTCGTCTCGCTGCGAGGGGAACGCGGTTGCCATCACACCGCCGAGCAGACCGGCTCGAGCGAGTGTCGATGGCGCGACACAGATGGCAGCCAACACGCCGTCACCCTCGCCGGCGCTGCGTGCAAGTGCATGCGCATCGGGGTCATCGAAGAACACCGACGCCCCCGCTCCGCCAACAAACACGACCGCATCCCACGACTCGCTCGCGGCATCGCGCACGGAGATCTGGGCCTGCGCATGCATCCCAAGCTTTCCGATACACTCGCCCGGTGCCACGCTCGCCGTGGTCACCTGAGCGCCACGCGACTCCAGAACCTCCTTGGGATGCGCGTACTCTTCGTCCCGGAAGATCTCGGGTGCGATGACCATGAGAACGCGAGGCATCAAGAGGTTCCTTCTGTCGTAATGCGGTAATGTTCCCTAATACTATACCCATCCTACTGCGCGGCCGGCACCCGCATCCCGACAAGACCGGAGTTTCTTTGATGCGTGACTTCCTTACCGGCCGTTGGTTCATCAAGAGCGCCTTCCTCGTCTTCTTCATAGCCTCGTGTGTGCAGCTGTTCATGTTCGCGGCATGGGCACGGGGCGAAGGCCCGTTTGTTCCGAGGCCGGAGGCGCCGGCGGGCCTCTTGCCGGTCGGCCACTTCACGAGCTTCTTTGCCTGGGTGCGTGGTGGCGGATGGGACACGCTGCTGCCGGCGGGGCTTGTGATCATCATCGCGGCGCTCACTGTCTCTGTTCTCTTCAGGCGCGGTTTCTGTGGCTGGATCTGCCCGGTCGGGACGGTCTGGGAGGCGTGCGCGGCGCTTGGACGGCGCGTGCTGGGGCGCAATTTCGTGCCCCCGAAATGGATGGACCTCGCGGGACGCGGTGTCCGGTTCGCGCTGACGGCGATCGTCGTCTTCATGCTCATGTCAGTATCCCTGGGCGAGGCGGTTGCGTTCCGGAGCCTGCCGTACATGTGGGTCGCGGACCTCAAGATCCTCGGGTTGATGGGTGAGCCCATCTTCTTGATCGTGGCGTTGCTCGCCGGGGTCGTGTCCGCGCTGATCGGGCCCGTGTGGTGTCGGTATCTATGTCCCGTTGGCGGACTCTACGCCGCGGTAGCGGTCGCTTCGCCATGTTCTGTGACCCGAGACGCCGATACGTGCATCGCATGCGGCAAGTGCTCGGCAGCCTGTCACGCGTACTGCCATCCCGACCGCGTGCGATCGGTGCGCGACACCGAGTGCGACGGCTGCATGGACTGCGTCAAGGTATGCCCTGTGGAGGGCTGCCTGGAGGCCAAGGTGCTCGGGCGAACGCGTATCGCCCCCTGGGTGTGGCCGTTGCTCGTCGTGGGTCTATGGCTCGCCATCTTCGGCGCCGCCAAGGTGACCGGCAATTGGGATGCGACCGTGCCGGTGGACCAGTTCCAGGCGGCGATTCAGTCCGGGATCCTCGAACGGGCGAGCGTACCCGCTCAGCGCTGAGCCGGCGCACGGTCCGGGTCCTTGTCCCGGAGGCCTTCATTCGTCGCCGAAGTGAACCCGCTTCTCGGATGGTGTTACTATGTGTACAACTTTGTGTACACATGCCGCTCGGTGCAGTCGAGCGGGTCCGAGAGGGGTTCGTTCATGCTTGAGGCCACCATGCTCCGCGACGGTATCGACGCCAGAATCGATGCGTTCGTCGAGCGCCGCTCGGCGATGAAGGACGCGAATCGCTACTTCTATCTTCAGCCGACGACCGGACCCGTGAACAATCGCGTCCGGATGGCCGACGGTCGCGAAATGATCATGCTCGCGTCCTACAGCTACCTGGGACTCATCGGCCACCCCCGTATCGATGCCGCCTCCGCCGCGGCAGTCGAGAAGTACGGAACCGGTGCGGGTGGCGTGCGTCTACTCACCGGCACGAGTGACCTGCATGTGGCATTGGAGGCGCGCCTGGCCGAGTTCTCCAAGCGTGAGGACGCCTGCGTGTACTCGAGCGGCTACGTGACCAACGTCGCCATCATCACCGGCCTGACCGGGCCTGGTGACCTCATTCTCATGGACAAGCTCGACCACGCGTCCATCGTCGACGGCGCGCTGCTCTCGGGTGCCAAGTGGCGCACCTATCGCCACAACGACATGGATCACCTGGAGAAGCTGCTGCGCAAGGCCCGCGAGGACTCGGCGGTCGCCACGATCCTCGTCGTTGCTGACTCGGTGTTCTCGATGGACGGCGACGTGATGGATCTGCCGACCACCAAGGCGTTGTGCGAGCGCTACGGCGCGCGTCTGATGGTCGATGAGGCGCATTCCATCGGCTCGTTGGGCGCCACGGGCCACGGCATCGAGGAGCACTTCGACATGGTCGGATCGATCGACCTGAAGATGGGCACTCTCTCGAAGTCGATTCCGAGCGTGGGCGGCTATCTCGCCGGCTCACACGACCTCGTTGACTACCAGCGTCACATGTCGCGCCCGTTCATCTTCTCTGCGGCGCTGCCGCCCGCGTCCGCCGCTGCGGCGCTCGAGGCGCTCAACGTCATCGAGGATGAGCCGTGGCGGGTGCGCGATCTGCACCGGATCCAGGCTCTGTACACGGATGGTCTCAAGGCCCAGGGATGGGACACGATGGACTCCACCACGTGCGTGGTCCCCGTGCTCGTCGGCGATGAAGGCAAGACCATGGATCTGACCCGTATGCTGTTCGACCGGGGAGTGTTCGTGTGCCCGATCGTGCACCCGGCGGTTCCCAAGGGCAGCGATCGCCTGCGCACCTGTCTGATGGCGACGCATACCGATGAGGATGTGGCCGTGGTTCTGGCCGCATTTGAGGAGTCCGGCAAGGCGCTCGGCCTCATCTAGACCACGGCAGTCGGCCCCGCGGGCGCCATGCGCCCTTCGGCTAGAATGGACAGCGTCACGACGAGTGTTCGTGCCGTGTTCGAACGCATCTCGGGGACTTTGGCCCCCGATGCGGCTTCCGGGGGAGCGTAGATGCCGACGTCCGGCGCACTAGCCAGTACGAAGGCGGTCCGGCGCATGCGCGCGGGCCACATCGCTGCGCCCATCCTCTTGATCGTGTACGCGGCCCTTTCGCTACTTCCGGGTGTTGTGGCGCTGGCCGCTCGCCAGTTCGTCTTCATGGTTCCGCTTGTTGTCGCGGCTGCGGGGATCGCGAACATCATCCGCATTGCGCCGAAGGGTGCCGAGTTCCGTGCGTGGTCGTTTCTCGGACTCGCCGTAGCGGCGCTCATCTTGAGCGAGGGCTACTACTCGCTCTACCAGATCTACGTCTCTGCGGCAGGACCGGGATCGCCTTCGCCGGCGGACGCATTCAACTTCCTCGCGGCGCTGTTCGGCATGTGCACCCTTGGGGTGGCGCTCGGTGTGGGCCGACTGCCACTTGCTCCCAGGCTTGTGCTTGGATTTGACCTTCTTGCGGTCGGCTCGATCCTGTATACGGCGGTGTACGCGTTCTGGGTTCAGATTCTTGCAGGTGAGCAAGGGGCACCGGTGATGGCCTCGCGATGGGCCGGGTATTCATCGCTCGGGGTGGCGCTGCTCATCGGTATCGCAATTCTGGTGCGCGGCGCGTTGAACTCGCGGGACAGACGCGTCGCGGTGTATCTGGCGCTGTCGATAGGCATCTTTGCAGCAGGTATGGTCACGTGGCCGCTGTGGCAGACCCGAGGGGCCTCTCCGACGGGCCAGGCTGTGGACCTCGTCGACTCGATCATCATCATGGTCGGCTACACGCTCACGATGCTTGCCGTACTGACAAGGTTGGCGACATCGGACCGTGGTTGGCGGGCGACCATGGGGCGCGCTCTGACCATGAACAGCCTCTGGCAGTCCTCAGTCATCTCAGGGGCCGTGTTCGTCGCGGTCAGCATCATGGGCTACTGGGCGTATCGGCTGCCGGCGGGGGATCGTGAGAGCACCGTGCTGGTGATCGGTGCGAGTGTGGCGGTCATCGCGCTTGTCGCCAGAACGGGATTCGCCGCGTACGAGATGGGCGCGCTTCACGACACTTCGCTTGTAGATCCTGTGACCGGCGCGCTCAATCATCGAGCGTTCCAGGACGCATGTGACTCCGTCATCGCTCGGAGCACGCGGCAGAGCATCCCTGTGGCACTCATCGTGCTGGACATGGATGGCTTTTCGCGGGTCAACGCTCTGCTCGGGCATGCCGCGGGCGACGAGGCGCTTCGAGCGGTCGTATCGGCGATGCGCGGTGCATCGGAGTATGCGAAGCGCGTGTACCGGCTCTCCGGTGACGAATTCGCCGTGCTTTCCACTGAGACCGCGCCGGAGCAGGCAAGCCGGCTCGCGGCAGATGTGCTCGAGGCCATAACGCAGATCGAAGTCAGCCCCGGCATGACGCTATCCGCCTCTGTCGGGGTGGTGGCGTGCGATCCCTGCGTACAGTCCAAGGACGAGCTGCTGCGCAGGGCCGACGCCGCGCAGGTGTGGGCGAAGTATCACGGCAAAGGGCGGGTCGTCTCCTACGACCCACGCATCGTGCGAGCGCTCGGAATCGAGGAGCGCCTACGCCTCGACGATGAGCAGTCCTACGTCGAAGTCGCTCGCGCACTGGCCGCCGCTGCCGAGGCCCGTGACTCGGGAAGCCGATACCACGCGCGTAACGTCGCCTCGCTTTCAGTGCTCATCGGTGAGGAGTTGGAGTTCGACTCACAGCGCCTTCGCATGCTCGAGATCGCGGCGGTGCTGCATGATGTGGGGCGTATCGCGATGCCCGATCCCGTCATGCCCGCCTTCAAGCGCGGACGACGCGATACCAGGCTGGACATCGAGCACTCGGAGCTGGGCGCACGGCTCGTCGGGTCGCTCGGCGTGGAGGGCCCCCCCGAGTGGGTGCGCGCCCATCACGAGAACTGGGACGGAACCGGATTCCCGGATGGCTTGGTCGGCGAGGAGATCCCTCTGGAGGCGCGAATCATCGCACTTGCGAACGCCTACGATGCGTTGGTCGCCGGCCACATCGGCAGGCCGCCGATGTCGAAGGGCGCCGCCTTGCAGGAGATCGATCACGGAATCGGCAGCAGGTTCGATCCGGTACTCGCCGAGAAGTTCATCGAAGTCGTGGGTGGCACGGCGTCGCTTGGCTGGTCCGATGAGTGGTCGGCGGTGTCGTGATGGTTGCGACTCCTCGGGGATCGAGAGTGCGTGTCGCCGGCTGGCTTGGCTTCATCGGGCTCGTTGCGGTGGGCGAACTGGTCATGCTCTCCTCGTTGCCAGGAGCCGAGCGCCAGCTGTTCATCGACCTGTCGACGTACATCGTGCCGATATTCTTGGCCTTGATCGGCTCGGTCATGCTCGCAATCAAGCTCCCGGATATGGGGCGCCGTTTGTGGGGGCTGCTTGCGCTCGCCACACTGCTCCTTCTCTTCAGCGAGAGCTACCTGACGTGGTACTTCTACGCCGTGGATTGGCGCGGTCCGCATCTGCCGGCGGCGTTTCAGATACTCCAGATGGGGGCGGCGGTCGTCTTCCTCGCGATCGTCGAGGTCATGACGATGCAGGGCAGGCCGCCGCTCGTCGCGCGGCTGCGAGTGCTCGTCGACGTGCTGTGCGTCTTCGTGATCGCCACCTCGGCATCCTACTGGTTCGTGCTGCTTCCGCTCTTCCGCGACATCCCCAGCGCAGGCTGGGAGGTGGCAGCGGTCATCTCGGTCTACCCGATCATCGGGTCGCTGCTCCTGGGCGGTGCGATCGCGATGGCGCTTGGTTGGCGTGTGTTCGGCTGGAGATCGTGGGAGCGCCTGTTTATCGGGGCATTCGCGCTGTACGGGATAGGACTGCTGTTCCAGCCGTTCTGGTTCGCCCACGCGCTTCAGTCGCCATTCCCTGCAGAGGGCGGCATCGTGAGCGCCCTGTTTGGTTTCGGCTTCTACCTGCTCTTCATGGCGACCGTGTACCGGCTGACGTCCGTGACTCCTGCATCCACGACCCTGGAGCTCTCGCCCCTCAACGAGCGGCTGCCTTGGCTGTCCGTGTTCTACCCGCTCGCGTTCGCGTTCGTGTTGCCGTTGATGGGCGTCGCCTGCCTGACGGTTGGCCGGCAACGGGGTGGCGGGTTCTTGGTCACGCTCACCGTCGTGCTCGCGGGACTGCTGATCATGCGCTCGTGGCTGGCGACGCTTGAGCGCTCGCACCTGCGCGGCCTGAGCATCACCGACCCGGTCTCCGGTGCGTTCAACCACCGCTATCTGCACGAGCGCCTCGCCGAGGAGTTCGCGCGCTACAGCTCCACGCGACCTGAGCCCGCGGTCATCGTCTTCGACATCGATGATTTCGCTTCGTTCAACCGCGAGCACGGCCACGACTCCGGAGACGCGCTGCTGCGAAAGATCGCCGAGACGCTCGCTGCAAGCGCCGGCGTGTCCAAGACGGTGTATCGCGCCGGCAGCGATGAGTTCGTGGTTCTGATGCTCGACGCAACCGAAAGCGAGGTCACTGCGTTCGCTTCGCAGGCACTTGGACGCATCGCGGGTGAGGGCGGCAAGGATGAGGGCGTGCGAGCGAGCGCCGGCATCGCGTTCTTCCCGCGGCACGGAGAGGACCCCGACCAGGTGCTCGCTCGTGCTGTCGCAGCACAGGCTGTCGCCCAGGCGGCTGTGAGTCCTATTCCGGTCGTGTACGGCGACTCCGTGGCCGAGACGATCGACCCCGCCGACCGCCAGGCAACCTCACGACGTACATCGCAGCGCGAGGTCGTGCTGGTACTGGCCGAGGCGGTGGATGCGCGCTACGAGGAGACGCGGGACCACTCGCGCAATGTGGCGGAGCTAGCGCGTTCGCTCGCTCAGGTCCTGGGCCTCTCGGAAGGTACCGTCGAGACCATTGGGCTGGCAGCGCGTGTGCACGACGTGGGAAAGATCGGCGTTCGCGACGAGGTTCTGCTCAAGGAGGGTCCGTTATCGCCGGACGAGCGAGCGCTCGTCCAGGAGCATTCCGTGCTCGGCGAGCGCATTCTTGCGCCGACCAGCCTCGAAGAAGTGCTGCCCATCGTGCGCCATCATCACGAACACTGGGATGGCACCGGCTACCCGGACGGCCTTCGCGGGCCGCAGATTCCGGTTGGTGCACGCGTGCTCAGCGTCTGCGACGCGTTCGAGAGCATGACCTCAGTCCGCTCATGGCGCGACGCGCTGCCCTTCGAGGTCGCCGTCGAGCAGATCTCGGCCAGCGCAGGCACGCAGTTCGACCCCGATGTCGCATCGACGTTCGTGCGCATGGTCACGCATCTGCGCATGCCGGCGGCAGACCAGATGACTCCCACGCCGGGGATTCTCGGCTAGCTCAACGGTCCAACTGGCGGACGATCAGCTCAGGGCGTCGACGAGCGCGCTCACATCGCGAGGAACACTCGCGCGCCGCCATCCGGGCGTCGATGCAGCGGTGATCCCGTCCTCGTAGGTGGGGACGCCCTCTTGGCGATAGATCACGCCGATGGGAATGCGGCACTCATCGGGCGTGCACGTCATCTCGCGAAACGCCGCCATCGACAGGTCGAATGCCGCCGAGCGGTTCGAGGCGTCCCAGTCGGTTTCCTCGAGCTTGTAGATGCGATCGCGGAACCACGCTGCGGTGTTGAGCTTGTTCCACGTCACGCACGGCTGGAGCACGTCGACGAGGGCCAGTCCCTTGTGCTCGAACGCCTGCTTGTACAGGCCTACGAGATGCTCGACGTCGCCTGCGAAGCCGCGCGCGACGAACGTGGCATTCTCGGCCAGCGCAAGGCCGATGGGGTTCGCTGGCTGCTCGAGCACGCCGCCGGGCGTCGAGACGGAGGGCATGAGATGCTCGGTGGTGGGTGAGGCCTGGCCGGTGGTGAGCCCATAGACTTGGTTGTCGTGCGCGATGATGGTCATGTTGGGATTGCGCCGCAGGGTGTGGATGAAATGCCCCATCCCGAGGCCGTAGCAGTCCCCGTCACCGACCTCTGCGATGACGTGCAGGTCGGGCCGGGTCATCGCGAGCGCCGTTGCGGGCGGAAGCGCCCGGCCGTGCAGCGCGTGCATGCCCTGCGTGAGCGTGAAGTCGGCTCCGTTGCCGTGGCAGCCGATGCCCCACACCATCGAGAACTCGTTGCTCGCCCATCCCATCTCGGAGATGGCCTGGCGTAGGGCTTTCCACATTGAGTGGTTGCCGCACCCCGGGCACCAGGTTGGCGGGTGGATCGTCTGGAGCTGTTCGGGAGTGGGCATCAGGCGTCGCCTCCGGTGGCTTCGGGTGAGACACGTTGCGGTACAGGTTGGCCGGCGATGGCGTGCGCGGTCTCGTAGATCTGCTCGGGGGAGAAGGGGCGGCCGTCGAAGCGGTTGATGCGGTGGCCCGGTTCGCGCATGCAGAACTCGCGGATGATTCCTTCAAGCTGCCCGGTCGCATTGCCCTCAACGACGACGGTTCGCTTCGAGCGCTCGATGAACTCGAAGACCTCCTGGGCCGGGAACGGCCACACCGTGGTGATCTGCAGCATGTTGGCGCTGATGCCGTCGGCCTCAAGCCACTTCATCGCCTCGCGCACCGGCATCTTCGTGCTGCCGAACACGATGAACGACAGCTCGGCCTCGCGTGGCCCGTACTCGCGCGGCGCCGGCACGAGCGAGGCGGCGAGCCGCATCTTCGTGAGTCGCTTGGCGTTTTGGTTGATGCGTGTCGCGGCGACCTCACCCGGGGAGCCGAAGCCGTGCTCGTCGTGCTCGTAGGAGTTCACGAGCTGCTCGGCGCCGATGACGCCGGGAATCGCGCGCAGCGAGACACCCGTGGGGGAGTGTGCGTAGCGTTGGTAGTCGGTGACGCTGCCTTCGGCTTGGAACGCGCCGCGATCGATCGTGACCGCTGCGCCATCGAACGGCTCGACGGTCTGCGTGTTCTCGCACAGGTAGGTGTCGCCGAGCAGGATGACCGGGGTCTGGAGCTGATCGGCGATGTTGAGCGCCTTCCACGCGAACTCGAACGCCTCGGCCTGGTCGCCGGGCGCGAGGATCACGCGCGGAAACTCGCCCTGTGCCGCGTGTATCGCGAAGCGCAGGTCGGACTGCTCGGTCCACGTGGGAAGTCCCGTCGCCGGTCCGGGCCGCGTGAACAGGCCCACCACGATCGCGGTCTCGCTCACGCCCGCGAACCCGAGCGCCTCGACCATGAGTGAGAAGCCGCCACCGCTCGTCGCGCACATCGAGCGCGTCCCGCCGAACGCCGCGCCGATACACATGTTGATCGCGGCGATCTCATCCTCAGTGTGTTTGACGACGACGCCTTCGCGCTCGGCGTGTGCTGCGAGGTAGTGCAGGACCGTTGAGGCCGGCGTCATGGGGTAGGCCGCGTAGAAGCCCAGCCCGCCCGCAAGTGCGCCGATGGCGGTCGCGGTGTTGCCGTCGGTGAGGATGCGCGTTGGCTCGCCGGTGCGCGGCGCGAGCTTGTAGGGGAATTCGCAGTGCGACTCGGCGGCGCTCTCGAAGCCGCGCGTGGCGGCAGCGACGTTCTGCTCGGCGACCGACGGGTCCTTGTGCGCGAACTGCCGCTGCAACGAGTCGACGAGGCCTTCGAGCGGGAAGCCCATGTGTCCGAGAACGGCACCGAGCGCGGTGATGTTGCGCATGATGCGCACACCGCCTACCTCGCGCACGATGTCGGTCAGCGGCACCGGGACGAGGCACACGCGACCGGCCAGGTCGCCGAGCTCGATGGCGTCGGCCGCGATATCGTGCGGGTCGAAGACGATCGCGCCGCCGTCGGTGAGCTCGTCGAGGTGCAGCGGGATTGTCGCGGCGTCGAGCGCGACGAGGATATCGGTAGGCGTGACGTGGCTGAAGATCTCATCCTCGCTCACGCGCAGGTGGATCGTGTTGTGCCCGCCCTTGATGAGCGACGGATACTCAGTGAGGTCGAACGTGCGGTAGCCCGCCCGAGCGAAGACTCTCGCGAGCGTGGCTCCCGCCGCCTTGATCCCAAACCCGGCTGGCCCGCCGATGCGGATGCGTACTTCGTTGCCGTACGGAGCGCGCTGCTCCATGTGCGTATCCCTTCGTCGCTACTCAGGCGTGTACCCGACGCGGCCTCCAGCGTACCGACTCGCGGACTCGTGCGATACTGGTCAGCATGGAATCGACCACGAACAAGCCCCTTGTCGTACTCGGCGTCACCGGCTGCATCGCCGCCTACAAGGCGTGCGAGCTGGCGCGCTGTCTCATGCGCGCGGGCTGTAGGGTCAAGGTCGTCATGACCGAGGCGGCCACCCACTTCGTGGGGCCGACCACGTTTCGCGCACTCACGGGAGAGCCCGTGGCGGTCGGCTTGTGGGACGAAGCCGACGCCCGGGTGCACCACATCTCGCTGGCCGAGGAGGCCGACGTCTTCGTCATCGCGCCAGCCACTGCCAACACGCTCGCGAAGATCGCCGAGGGGCGTGCCGATGACCTGCTGTCCACGAGTGTGCTCGCCACCGAGGCGCCGCTCTTGATCGCGCCGGCGATGAATGTGCACCTGTGGCGCGCGCAACCCACGCGTGAGGCGATGGCGCGGCTTGCAGCCCGAGGTGCCGTCATCGTCGAACCCGAGAGCGGCGAGCTGGCCTGCGGAGACGTGGGCGAAGGGCGTCTGGCGAACGTGGACGCGATCGCCGAGGCGGTACTCGGCGAGACGCGTCGAGCACGCGACCTCGTGGGGGTCTCGGTACTCGTGACGGCCGGCGGAACCCAGGAGCCCATCGATCCGGTTCGCTACATCGGCAACCGCAGCAGCGGCAAGACCGGCTACGCCATCGCCGAGGAGGCCGCGAGGCGTGGAGCCACGGTGACGCTCGTGAGCGGCCCGACCGCGCTGCCGGACCCGTTCGGCGTGACGACCGTTCGCGTGCAGACCGCCGCCGAGATGCTCGGCGCGGCGCTCGCCGCTTACGAGCACGCCGATGTCGTGGTCGCGACGGCTGCCGTGGCTGACTTCCGTCCGGTGGCGGCGTCGGATCACAAACAGAAGAAGGACAGTGCGACCCTCGAGTTGCGACTCGAGCGCACACCCGACATCCTTGCGCAGCTCGCATCGGAGAAGGCCGGTCGGCTGCTGGTCGGCTTCGCCGCCGAGACGCAGGATGTGCTCGCCGCCGCGCAGTCGAAGCTGGAGCGCAAGAACCTCGACCTCGTGGTCGCAAACGACGTCTCGAAGCTGGAGCTCGGCTTTGGTACCGACACCAACCGCGTGTGGTTCGTCTCTGCCGATGAGACCGTCGAGCTACCCGTTTTGCCCAAGACCGCCATCGCCCGAACGCTGTGGGACCGACTCGCGCCGGATGCGCGAACGGCCGCCGAGCAGCGCGGGCGCAACTGAGAGGAACCGCAATGGCACATCGACTCGAAGGACCTTGTAAGCGGCTGAGTGCGTACGTGGGCGAAGACGCCACCTACGACGACAAGCCGCTGTATCAGGCGCTCATCGACCAGGCCCGCACCCAGGGCTGTGCGGGCGCCACCGCGCTGCGCGGCATGGTCGGGTACGGCTCGTCGAGCCGCGACGTCGCCAAGCACGGCCTGCGCATGTCGACCGACTGTCCCGTCATGGTGACCGTCGTCGACGAACCGCAGCGAATCACCGCGCTTGCCGCCGTGTGGTCAGCGATGATCGACTCAGGTCTTGTGACCGTCGAAGATATCAAGGTCGTGCACTACGCCGGCGAGACCGACGGCGACGAGTAGGCCTGGCGTAGGCGCGTTCCCGGGTGCTAGCCGCCCGTGACGCCGGCGTTCGCTATGACCCGCTGCGTGAGCCACGACCCGAGCACCGCGCACCCGTCGATCGGTAGGTGGCGGATGGCGGTCTCGTCGAAGAGCAGTTCCGCGCGCGCCGGGAATTCGTCGTCGGCATGCCACCACACGAGCGCAATCGGCACACGCGGTAGCGCGCTGACCACCCACGCGAGATCTGCGTTCGTCGCGAGCTCGCCGGGCTCGCACGGGCGACCGGCGCAGGCCGCCACGGCATCGGGGAGCAGATCCGCGTGCTCGCCGATCAGCCGGACGAGCGCCCCGCCGGTGTAGCCGTTGAACGCCGCCGAGTAGACGCGGCCATCGGGCAGGTCAGCGAACGCGCGCCAGTCGCCCGTGGGTAGCGAGCCGTCGCTCACAGCGAGATGGTGGACGAGCAAGGCCCGGATGTGGGGCGGCAGGGGAGCGTCGGGGGCGTATTCGAGCGCTGGGTACGAGATCGAGACGGGCACTCCGAGGAGCGGGACGGCAAAGGTGCCGCCGTTCGCATCGCCGTCGAAACCGATGCCGCAGCGCATCGCAGCGGCGAGCGGGTCCATGCCGGCAGCGAGCTGGCGGGCCGCTTCGAGTGCTCCTTGCCCCATGGCACCTCGATCGTCTGTCAGTCCGGGCACGAAACTGCCCGATTCGGGTCTACACATGCGCGAGATGAATGGTACGATACCGACTCGCTGGCGTTGCGTCTGCACGCGACGCACTTGCTGGCGAGAATCATATGTCGGGCTGTGGCGCAGTTTGGTAGCGCACTTGACTGGGGGTCAAGGGGTCGCAGGTTCAAATCCTGTCAGCCCGACCACTTGAACGAACGCGGGGCTCCTACGGGAGCCCCGTTTCGTTTGCCTTCCGAGGTGGGCGCACTCGTTCAACAGCACGGCGGTGACGGGGGTTTCACGGAGTCCCGTCTCGGATATGATAGTGGTGTAGTCGCATTAGGGCGACTGCGGTGACGGCCGATTCATTGACCTCTCGCCAGATGCGGGGCTAATCAGGAGGAATTCACGATGATCATCACAACCACATCCGGCATCGAAGGACACAAGATCGTCGAATACAAGGGGATTGTCTCGTCCACGTCGATCCACGGCATCGCGGTCGGCAAGGACTTGAGGGCTGCGGGCCGCAATCTCGTGGGCGGACGTTCGAGCACCTACGAGGACGAAATCGGCGGCGCCCAAGGCGAAGCCCTGGAAGAGCTACAGGCCGCCGCCGAAGCGGTCGGCGCAAACGCAATCGTGGGGGTCACGATTGATCTGGAGGCTTTGGGCAACGGGAACATGCTCATGGTGAGCATGGCGGGTACAGCGGTGGTGCTCGACTAACACGCGACCTTTGGCCTGCGGGAAACGGAAATGGGGTTCACATGCGGCGCACTCCGCTGCTTCTGGCTCTCGGTTACATGCTAATCGTGGCTTTCGCCCTTCTTACGCTCCTTATGGGTGACGATGCGATGGTCGGCGTAACCCTCCTCATCCTCGGGTTCCCTTGGACTTGGCTGCTGGGAATGGTGATTGATACCCTGAATCCCGACGCGCTTGCGAGTGGAGTACTTGGCGTCGCAGTGGGAGTGGTCGGGGCAGCCGTCAACGCGCTGATCATCTATGTGGTGGCGAGGTCGATCGTGATGAGACGGACCGACAGGGCGGGGTGAGTCTGCCTGGCGCGAACATCGAGTGGCAGGACGAACTTTGGGAATGCACCCATCAGTACATTCCGCAGCATAAGGGAGGTTGCAGTGACAGTCGAAAGTGCACAAGTCGTGGGCCTGAAGGTCTTCAAAGCAATCGTCTGGGTGATCTACGCTATCGCTACATTCGCAGAAATCGTGATTGCGTTCACGTTCTTCCTGCTGCTCTTTGACGCGAGCCCGAAGGCTGGGTTCGTTGAGTTCGTATACCACTGGGGAGCGGTCTTCGCTCAGCCGTTCAAGGGAATGATCGACCCGACCAAGCTGAGCAACGGTGGCGTAATCTCGTGGTCCGCGCTTTTCGCCATGGCCGCCTACGCGGTGCTCGCGTGGCTCTTGGGCGCAGGTGTCAATGCTGTGTCGCGCAGCATCTATCGCAAGTCTCGGCTCAACCAGGCGGCGGTCGCACCTGCGGCGCAGCCGGAGCCGACCCCAGTGCCTACTGAGCCAGCTTCAGGCATCGATGCGCCGCAAGTCTGAATGGAAGAGCCTCGCCGCAAGTTGAGGCCGCGCAGCAGCCGAAGGGAGCCTCACCCATGAGCAGGGACGTTACTTCCACGCATATCGACCGGTCGGTCTTGCCGATTCCCCCCGAGCCCTTCAGGGGTACGATCGGGTTGCGGTCCAGCGAGTCCACGCCGTTCTTCCCCCAGGCGGTCACTGCGCCGGAAGGGGCACCGAATGTCGCGCTCGTCCTGCTCGACGACGTGGGTTTCGGTGCGGCGAGCACCTTCGGCGGGCCGATTGATACCCCCACGCTCGAGCGACTGTCGGATAGCGGGCTGCGCTACGACCGCTTTCACACCACTGCTGTGTGCAGCCCCACTCGTGCGGCGCTGCTCACCGGGCGCAACCACCACACCGCCCACACCGGTGCCGTCATGGAGATGGCGACCGGGTACCCTGGCTATGACTCGGTGCTCGGCCACGACATGGTCACAGTCGCCGAGATTCTGAAGCACAACGGCTACAACACCGCGTGGTTTGGCAAGGATCACAACGTGCCCGACTGGGAGTCCAGCCAAGCTGGACCCTTCGACCGCTGGCCCACCAGCCAGGGCTTCGAGAAGTTCTACGGCTTTCTGGGCGGATCCGCGAACAACTGGCGTCCGGCACTGTATGACGGCACCACGCCGACCGAGCCCTACCTGGGCAAGCCAGAGTACAACCTCGATTTTGACCTCGCCGATCAGGCCATCGGCTGGATGACGATGCAGAAGGCGATGGCGCCCGACAAGCCGTTCTTCGTCTACTACGCCACCGCTGCCGGCCATGCGCCGCAGCAAGCCACGCCCGAATGGATCGCCAAGTACAAGGGCAAGTTCGACCAAGGCTGGGACAAGGTGCGCGAGGAGACCCTCGCCCGCCAGAAGCAGATGGGAGTGATCCCGGCCGATGCGAAGCTGACACCCCGGCCGAAGGAGATTCCGGCCTGGGATTCGGCCGGCCCGCGTGAGCAGAAGGTGTACGCAGCCATGATGGAGCTCGCCGCCGCGCATGTCGCGCAGGCCGACTACAACCTCGGCCGCGTGCTGGACGCCATCGACGACCTGGGCCAGACCGACAACACGCTGGTGATCTATGTTGTGGGTGACAACGGCGCCGCCGGCGAGGGCTCACTCGTCGGCTCCTTCAACGATATGAACGTCGTGAGTCAAAGCCATGAGACGCTTGACTACGTCGAGAGCCGCCTGCCCGACTTCGGCACCTGGAAGTCGTCGAACCTGTACCCGGTGGGCTGGGCCTGGGCGATGAACACGCCGTTCCAGTGGTGCAAGCAGGTGGCCAGCCACTTTGGCGGCACACGTAACGCGATGGTGATGTCGTGGCCGAAGGGAATCCAG
The DNA here is from genome assembly GCA_013334745.1 of Coriobacteriia bacterium. Classification (NCBI taxonomy): domain Bacteria; kingdom Bacillati; phylum Actinomycetota; class Coriobacteriia; species Coriobacteriia bacterium. Next base: position 46,992 of record JAAXWY010000007.1, on the reverse strand, counting down.
GCCCGCGGTGAGATTCGCTCGCAGTTCCACCACGTTATCGACATCGTGCCGACGATCCTCGAGGCGGCACGTCTTCCCCAGCCGGCCATGGTTAACGGCGTCGCCCAGCACCCCATCGAGGGCGTGAGCATGGCCTATACCTTCGACGACGCCGAGGCTGCCGGTCGCCGGCACACGCAGTACTTCGAGATCTTCGGCAACTCAGGGGTCTATCACGATGGCTGGTTCGCATCGACGACGCCGGTACGGCTGCCGTGGAGTGGGGTCGGCACCGACATGGACGTACTGACGACCAAGTGGGAGCTCTACAACATCGACGAGGATTTCACCCAGGCCGATGACCTGGCAGGAGAGATGCCCGAGAAGCTCCGCGAGATGCAGGTGCGCTTCTACGCGGAAGCAGCCAAGTTCAATGTGCTGCCGATCCAGACCTCTGCGGCCGAGCGCTTCGGCGAAGGGATTCGGCCCAACCCGACCGGGGACCGCATCTCGTTCACCTACACTGCCGGCTTGAAGAGGATTCCGGAGGGTTCCTCGCCAAACATCAAGAATCGGTCGTGGTCGCTTTCCGCTGATGTCGACCTCAAGGACCGCGAGTCTGGGGTCATCGCCACGCAGGGGGGCCTGTTCGGCGGGTGGGCCCTGTATTTCCAGGACGGCAGACCGGTCTTCAGCTACACCGTCGCTGACGGCTCGAACTACCGCACCGTCGCCGCCGATGCGGTGCCGCCGGGCAAGCACTCTGTGGTGATGGACTTCGTGTATGACGGTGGCGGCATGGCCAAGGGCGGCACCGCCGCCCTACTGGTGGATGACGCCAAGGTCGCTACAGTCCGTTTGGAGAAGACCGTCCCGTTCCGCTTCTCCACGGAAGAGACACTCGACTTCGGCGAGGACACAGGGACGCCGGTGGACATGTCTTACGACGTGCCATTCAAGTTCACGGGCGAACTCGGCAAGATAGTCATCGACCTGAAGTAGCCGTTTCGACAACACGCCGCCGGACGGGTGTGGCTCAGCTACGCGTCACCACTCCGCCCGCGGGTGCTTGAACCCCACCCTGCCACAAGCGCTACACCAATCGCCGCAACCAGAACGAAACCGAGCGCGGGCAGTTGGGGTGCAAGAACAGCGATCACCACTATCGCCAGCGCTACGATGACTTCGAGCCATCGAGTGTGTCGCAACCACTCCTCGCCGTTGCCATGGGAGAGGACAAACGACTCAAGTAGCGCGATTGAGCAGAGCGCTGTAGCTACACCCAGAGCAAACAGGTGCTGTGAACTCGCGTTGAACGGTTCCAGTGGGGCCTCGACCACTCCAACGACTATGGCGCTGATTGCAGCGATCGATGCCGTTAACGGCAGATGCAGGTACTGGCGTACGATTCTGCGGCGTGGTTCGAGGGGTGTCTCGCCGGTCATCACCTGGTCGAAGTACAGCCAGTAGAGTCCGGTGATCGTGAGCAGGATGCAGCCGCTGGCGACCCATGTGATGGGTGAGATGTGCGAGAGCTCGCTGAGGCCCGTCACGATTGCGAGCACGCATTCGCCCAGCACTACAATGGTGAACAGCGCAAAGCGCTCAGGAAGGTGTGTTCCCGAGAGGGACGGCAGTTCGTCTTGCTGCCGGGTCGTCAGCCATGGAGCCAAGAGGTCGACCAGAGTCCCTGCCGCCGCGAGAGCCCACCCGAAGGGTAGGCCCATCGCCACCGCCGAGGTCCACAGGACGATGCTCATGCCGTGTGAGATCGTAAGCCGCTTGCTCACCGGCCGGAACGTCGGATTATGTCGTGCGCCCCGCCGCCACAAGATCAGGATCAATACGTCTGCGACCACGTATGCAGCGCCGAACAGTCGAAACCCGGCCGAGAACCCCTGAGCAACGCCGACCGCCATCACCAAGACCGCCGCCATCAGACCTAGCAGGGAGAGACGGTAGCTGAGGTCGTCAGTTTCAAATCGGTCTGAGTAGATCGCACCGTAGCGCCAGACGGCCCACATCGACGCGAAGTACAGCGCCCACTGCAGTTCAGCGGTGCGGTCCACGTTCTGAGCTAGGCCCTCAGAGAGCCCTTTGACCACGGCGACAAAGGCCAGGTCGAAGAAAAGCTCAATCCACTGAACACGGCGCTCAACTTCTGCGTCATCGCGCAGGACGGGGTTTTGCCACAGACGCACGTGACCTGCCTTCTTCACGCGGATGGTTGCCGATCGGGGCAGAACTCGATGTCCCGTAAGTGTATCCCTAGCGGCCAGTCTCCGTTCACCCACGAGGTCGCTCTTGTGGCCACGTGTGGAAACACGGACAGTGAATCTCGATGTGGCAAGCGAGACACGCATTGCGGGAATGGGGGACGACAATGAGCGATACCTCGGATGGTCAGCCGGTACGGTCTTATCTCGATTGGGCCGAACGCGGGGCTCCTGGTTTCTGGCGCTATATGACCGGCCTCGTGATCATCTTTGTAGTCGCGATGCTGATCTCGCAGCTGGTCGGGCTGCTGTATGTCGTGCTGTTCCCAGCGTTCATGCAAACACCGGTGGGCAGCCTCCTGGTCATACCCTTCGGCACGTTGCTCACGTTCATCGCTGTGCCGCTCGTCGCCTGGCTGCTGAACAAACGTCCGTGGTGGAGCGTGGCAATGCCCACGCTCCGATTCGACGGGTTCGGCTTCTTCACCGGGCTTCTCGCCATGATGGCTGTCCTGGTCGGGGCCAACATCGTCACCGTGGTGACTGAGCCTGGGGCGATCACCTACGCAGGGTTCGATCCCCGCATTTTTGCAGCTTCGTTCGTCGTTGCCTTCCTCGGGCTGTTCGTGCAAACCGCATCTGAGGAGATGACCTACCGGGGATACCTAACTCAATTCGCGCGCCGGTTCTCGGCCAGTCCGATCCTCTTCCTTGGCATTCCTGCGCTCGTCTTCGCCCTGCCGCACTATGGAAACATCAGTGCGAATGGCTTCATTTCGATCGTTCCGTACCTGATCGATGGCCTGTTGTTCGGATGGCTAGCCTACAGATCGGGTAGCCTTTGGATGGCTGTCGGCGCGCATCTCGGTAACAACTTCTTCGTCACGATGATCGTGGGGAATCCAGGCGACGTCGTGCCGACGGGTGCGCCGTTCCTTCTGGCAGCGGGGGCAAGCTCGTCGGATCTCAACAATGTCGTCTCGTCGTTGGTTGTCGCTGGTGTTGTGGTGGCCTTGGCGGAGATTGCGATTCGGAAACGTGCGAGTGGTTCACAGATCAAGTCCGCTTCCGCGTGAGCCCCGAAGGCGCAGTGGCGGCCGCAAAGCCGCGCCGGAAGGGGCGGGGGTCATTTCGCCGATAGTGCCCGTCCTGCAGTTACAAACGCGTCCACTAAGCCCGACCAGAGCATTTCGAGGCACCCTTCGGGGTGCCTCGTTTCTCTTGGCCGGCCAGAGCGTGCCTAGGGGATGGTTTCAATCTCCTCTTGCGGGCGGTTAGGCGTGCCCACAGGGGTAGCTTGGGTTGACGCCGCGGACGCTGCTTGAGTGGCATCTACAGTGCCGGATTCGCTCTTGGTGGCAGGGGTCGACGCTGCCGGTGCGGGCTGCTGCTGTGGCTCGCTTAGTTCAGACGGCGGGGCGAGCGCGGCGGCAATCAGAATGGCGGCAACAGCAGTGGTCCAGACGATTCGTGCGGTTTGCGTGAGCCGCTTCTCCCGCCACATAGCGACGAGCGCCCAAGTCATCGCAATCGGCCACAGAAACACCCACATGAGCACCCAGCCCCATACCGGCAGGCCGCCGAGCCGCTGCTTGGGCGCCAACTGAGGAGAGCGAGAGGACGGGCCGACCGACGAAGAAGCGACACCACCTGCGGCCGCTCCTGGCGAGAATGACGTAGCGAACCAAGCCTGAACATACGGACTACTCCACCTGACCTGACCTGCTGCGTCGAGGCCGCGAATGTCATCGAGTGTCGCGGCGTTCCGGTCGAACGCGAACGTCCCGAATTCTGAGTCGAACATGATGGAACGACCGTCGACAAGCCAACCAACCGGCGAAACAGACACGCTAATCTCCCCTTGATCACCCATTCAGGATGGGATTCGGTATTCGGAGCGAATCAATTAGTCGTCGAGGCCCAGATCGCATCTAGGACGCTAGACTCCTCGAACGCCTCGGATGAAGACAGGGCCTGTGAAACGACAAGTCAGTCCTGCAGGGCGGCGAACCCCCGTCCACCCGCGCACCAATCTATATCAATCCGGGTCATGGGGGAACTCGCGCAGAGGCCTGGTTGATGTACCGTTCGGTCATCCTGCTCAGTGGGCGGGCATGGCAGGGCAGCAGTGTATTATGAGTCGGTCTTGGTGACGCGCTGGCAGGGGGGTTCCTGAGCGCGGCAGATATGGGGAGGCTAGGTGGCGGGATACGATCTTCAGCCCGGCGAGGCATTCGTACACAAGGCTGATCGCGTGCTCTACGGTGGCTTCTTGGCATCCTACGCGGACGAACTACTTCTCACGAGCCACAACTTGGTGCTCCTTCAAAAGGGCGCCCTTGGTCGCATGGCCCTGAAGGCCGCCAAACTCGATCAGGTCGTGAACCTGTCACCTCAGCAGGTCAAGGTCTTCCCACTCCATCAGATAAAGGTCTTTCAGGGCCATGCTCAGGCGCTGGTGGGAAAGCAGCAGAATGGCTCGCCTGCCCTAGACGTCTACTTCCACAGAGGCACCGAGCACTTCGGATTCGAGAGCCACAGAGAAGCCATCTTCTGGTCGCAGAAGATCGACGAGGTCATAACCGGCACTCCTGCGACGATGATTTCTCCCAACTCCTCGAGTGCGGCGCAGATTGCGGCGGCCGTGAAGGATACGGTGGACATCTTCAAACAGACTTTCGGCATAGAGTCCAAGTCCACTGTCGCTGCCGTGGTGGCTGTGGCAGCTGTGCCGGCTCAGGGCCGATGCCTCTGCTGTGGTGCGCCATGCTCCGGCAATCAGGGGCAAGCGGTTGTCTGCAGCTATTGCGGCACGGCGAACCAGCTCTGACCAGCCAGCGGCGGTCTAGTGGGTCCGAGTCCGCAGACTACCTCGAGTCTTGAGCTGGACGGTGTACATTGCTGGATAGGCTCATTCGGCCAGCTGTTTTGGCCACTACGCATCCTCGGAAACAGCACGGCAATCGTCGGGCGGATATACTCATGCGAGACACGTGCTCTTCGCTCGCTCGCAGACGTTTCCGATCGGACGCTGCCTTGGGGGTAGTCCGTAATGACGCCGAGTTCATCCACACGAGCGCTCGAGGCCATCGCTCGCATCCCCTCAGCCGAGCTGTCGAGGCTGCTTGAAGCGAGCGCGTCGCTCGCCTCGTCGCTCGATCTCGATGAGGTGCTCCAGACTGCGATCGAGTGCGCTGTGCGCGTTCTCGAACTCGATACCGGTGCAATCTACCTGCTCGATGACGCGGATCTGATTCTCGGCGCCACGACGCCGCCGTTGCCAGATGAGTTCCCGACGGAGTTTCGACGCGAGCCACTCGGCGAACATATGCACGTCCGTCGCTGCCTTGACGAGCGCGAGCCCGTCATGATTGCCGACTGGACCAAAGAACAGATGAGCGACGCCGAGCGCATTGTGTGTGAGGCGCGCGAGCTGCACTCCATCCTCTATGTGCCACTAGTCGTCGCGGAAGATGCGGTGGGCTGCTTCATCGTTGGTACGGTTCGGCGTGAGTGCGAGTTCAGGGAATCGGACGTCGATCTTTGCCGTGCTCTCTCCAACGAAATCGGGCTTGCACTTGCGAATGCGCGCCTCCATGAGTCCGTGAAGCAGTCGCATGATGAACTCGAGTGGGCCTACGACGCCACGCTTGAGGGCTGGTCTCTCGCGCTGGAGATGCGTGACGACGAGACGCGAGGACACGCTCACAGGGTTTCGACTCTCTCGGCGGAGCTCGCGCGGGCAGTGGGCATGCCCGAGGAGGATGTCATCCAGGTCAGGCGTGGCGCGCTGCTCCATGACATCGGCAAGATGGTCGTGCCGGATGCCATTCTTCACAAACATGGTCCGCTCAACGAGCACGAGTGGGCGATCATGCGCGAGCACCCAGAGAACGCTCGCGGCTTTCTGGCCAAGATCGACTACCTCGCACCGGCTCTGGACATCCCGTACTGCCATCACGAGCGCTGGGACGGTACCGGCTACCCGCAGGGTCTGGCCCGATATGACATCCCGTTGTCCGCGCGCGTGTTCGCTGTCATCGATTCGTACGATGCGCTCACATCTGATCGGCCGTACCGAGCGGCTTGGTCGGAGAAGGACGCCATCGACCACATCCGAGAGGGAGCGGGGTCGCATTTCGACCCGGACATCGTCACTCAGTTCCTGCAGATGATCGCCACCGGCAATCGTGAGGAGCGCCCCGATGCAGTTCCCAGCGCTGGAGGTTCGTGACCTCGAAGGCACCGTCCACGTGATTCCCGACGGCCTGCCCGGCGGCCCGCACGTGATCATCCTGGCGTTTCATCAGTGGCACCAGTCACTTGTCGGACAGTGGAAGTCGGACCTGGAGGCGTGGGCGCTTCGTCATCCCGGGACCGAGGTCTGGGAGGTGCCGAGCCTCTCATCCGGCTACCGACTCTTCCGCGGCAGTATCGATGGGGGCATGCGGGCAGGGATTCCCGATCCGGACACCCGTCGCCACACGCTCACGGCCTACACCGATCTGGGCGCCTTGGCCAAGGACCTCGCGATCGAGAACCTCGACACGATTCAACTGTTTCTGGTCGATTGCTCAGGCACCATTCTGTGGCGGGCGCAGGGCGAACCTTCAGCCGAGAGCCTCCGTTCGCTCGACTCGGCCACCGCGGCCTCTGCGGGGAGTGAGGCCGTGGCGAGTACGCGCGCAAAGGAGAAGGTCGCGGACTATCCGAGACCCCCGGCGATCGAACGCGTCGACCGTCGTCTCAGGGCGGCCGTGGCCGGCAACGTGATCGCCGAGACCGACTCGCCGATCAGGATCCTGGAGACCTTTCACCCGCCGGTGTACTACACCCGTCCCGAAGACGTGGATATGCAATTCCTCGTCCCGAGCCCGCACACGTCGTTTTGCGAGTTCAAGGGTGAAGCTCACTACTACTCGCTCGTGGTTGACGGAAAGAAGCAATCCAACGTCGGCTGGTACTACCCGCACCCGTCACCCGGCTACGAGGAGCTCGCGAATCACGTCGCCTTCTACGCGTGGGCGCTCGATGAAGCCACGATCGACGGCGAGCAGGTCGTCCCGCAGCCCGGGCACTTCTACGGCGGATGGGTGACGAGCGACCTCGAAGGGCCGTTCAAGGGCGAGCCCGGGACCATGGGCTGGTAGGGGCGACAACGCCCTACAGCCCCACAATCACATCCGCGACGAACTGCGCCGTCTGTGCGAGCAGCTCGTAATCGAGCACATCGGGCGCATCGGCCGGGGTATGGAACAGTTCGCGAGCGCCCCGTGCGAAGTCGTGGCTCGTCACGGCTATCGAGGGGACGCCACGCATCGCGAAGATCATGTGGTCGCTCGCCGGCCACTGCGGGCCCTCCGTGACGTGCGGGTTGTTCTCGGCGATTCGAGCCACCAAAGCGGCTGTCGCATCGTCGACTTCGTAGAGCGAGTAGGCGCTCGGCACTCCGAGTAGTCCGGCGGCATCGATGTTGATGAAGAGCCGGACGTCGGCGAGGTCCGGGTTGGCGTCGAGCCAGGTGAGTTCGCCTGGAGCGAGCACGTGGTCCTCGCCGTTGAAGGGCACGAACTCGAGGGTGTGCCCGATTTCCACCCCGCCGAGCAGATCGGCGACGGCCAACATGACGGCCACCCCGGCTGCGTTGTCGGCGGCACCGGGCGTGTCGGGCTTCGAGTCGAAGTGCGCGCTGACGATGATGCGACCGTCGCGTGCTCCGACCCTGCGCCCAATCGGCTGTACAGCCGTCGAGGGGCGGACCTCGGAGTCGATGGTGATCGCGATGCGCTGGCCCTTCAGTCTCGCGAGATCGACGCCCTGCTCATCGGTCATGTATGCGGTCGGAGCGGCGAATCCCACCTCTTCGATCAGCGGGAACGGCGACATCGCGCCGGTCATCGGGTCCTTGCCAGTCGCCGAGAGCACCGCAAGCGGCCGTGCGGCCTCCAAAGCGTCGACGATCTCCGTGTGCTCGGGGTTGGCGTAGAACGGGTAGCCGCGAGGCGTGAACTGCGTCGCAGCAATGTCTCCGCAGAGCAAGACGACCGCACCCGGCTCGCCGATGGCGCCGATCTCATCGGCGGTACGGACGACGACGAGCGTTCCCTCGCCGGTCAGGGTGGGGGAGAACGGCCCCGGGTGGATCTCGATGTCGATGCTGTCGCCGCGCACGCTCGCACGCCCGTAGCGCCACTCAGGAACCTCGAACTCGAGGGAATCGGTGGCCAGGCCGGCTCCGCTCAGACGTTGCAGTACGTACTCCGCAGCGTCTCGGTTGCGCTGGGTTCCCAGATCGCGCCCGGCAGGGTCGCACAGGCGCTCAACGTCGCTTCGAATCGCAGCTTCGGTTCTGTCCAGCATTCCCGGTCCTCTCGCTCACGGCCGCCACGAAGTAGGTACCCGTCAGCCTGACAGCTGGACGCCGGCTGCTGCGCTGTGCCCCCGTTCACCGAATGTACCTGAACGAGTCTTGCGAGGGGGCGGGTTCGACGGTAGGGTAGCCCGAGTTGCCCATGTTCGATGCCGGGGGTGAACTATGCCTGTCTTCTTCACGGAGGCGGCCGATTTCGGTCCCTTCGTGGACTCACTTGTGCGCGCCTCGCGCGTCGTGGGTCCGATTGCCAAGCGTCAGAAGTTCGTGTTTGGCGAGGTGCATTCCGCACAGGAGTTGCGGCTCGACTACGACGTCACGCTCTTGCCACCCAAGAAGGTGTTCTTCCCGCCCAAGCAGGCGATCGCTTCGTTTGACGCCGATCGCGTCGACGGCGAGATCGTGCCGATCGAGACGGTGTTGCTCGGCGTGCATCCCTACGATGTGCGCGGCATCGACATGACGGACTTCCTGTACCGCGAGGGCAATGCGGACTGGAACTACCTCGCTCAGCGCGAAGCCACCACTATCGTCGCGTCGTGCGTGCAGAACGTCGCGCCGCGTGCCTTCTGGGCCTCGATGGCAGACGGGAACCAACCGCAGGGCCACGACGCGTTCCTCACCCAGATCGAGGGTGGATACGTCTACGAGACCCGCACGCCCGCCGGGGAGGCGTTGCTTGCGCACGGCAACTTCCGTGAGGCGACCGCCGATCACATCGCTGCAGCCGGTCGCGCCAACGCCGACGCGCTCGCGCAGTGTCAGTCGCAGTTGCCCTACTCGAGCGCTCAGATCGCAGCGACGGTACGTGAATCGTTTGGCGACAACGCGATGTGGGACGTGCTCGCCAAGGACTGCTTCTCGTGCGGCTCATGCAACATCGTGTGCCCCACCTGCTACTGCTTCGACATGCGAGACACGTGGAATCTCGATCAGAAGTCGGGCAATCGCACCCGCTACTGGGATGCGTGTATGACGCGCGAGTTTGCCGCGATCTCCATGCCCGGCGGCGGTCACGAGAACTTCCGTGAGACGCATCAAGAGCGCTTTCGCCATCGGTTCATGCGCAAGGGCGCGTACCTCAACGAGAAGCTCGGTGGTCTGGCGTGCACCGGTTGTGGGCGCTGCTCGGCGGCGTGCACGGCCGACATCGCCGATCCGGTCAAGGTCATCAACGCAATCATGGAGTGGTCGTAATGGCAATCGATACCCACGAGTGCGAGTGCGAGAAGCGCGAGAGCCTGTTCGTTCCGCGTGAGGCACGCATCCTCCACACACATGCTCCCACCAGCACCGAGAAGCACTTCACGCTGCAGTTCGTCGACGGCAGCCCGCTGAAGTTCCAGCCCGGTCAGATCCTCGAGGTCGGCGTCATGGGCTACGGCGAGATTCCCATCGGTATCGCGAGTTCACCGACGCGCACGAACACCTTCGAGATCGTCGTGCGTACTGTTGGACGCGTGTCGACCGCGATCAACAGCAAGTCGATCGGAGACTCGCTGTGGGTTCGGGGGCCGCTGGGGCACGGGTTCGACGTCGAGGCGCTGCGGGGAAACGACGTGCTCATAGTCGCGGGCGGCATAGGTATTTGCCCCACGCGCAGCCTCATCCAGTACATCGCCGATCAGCGCGATGACTTCGGTCGCTTCGTGCTCTTCTACGGCGCACGCGATCCGCTGCAGTTGCTCTTTCCCGAGGATCGCGGCGTGTGGCGCGCGACCCACGGCATCGAGTACCACGAGACGGTTGACCGCGCCGATGTCTCATGGACCGGCAACGTAGGCGTCATCACGACGCTGTTCCGCAACACGCAGCTGTCCGCCGAGACGCGCGTCATCATCTGCGGACCGCCGGTCATGTTCGAGTTCGTCATCCGCGAGCTCGACCAGGCGGGCATCAAGCGCGAGAACATCTATGTGGACCTCGAGCGCCGCATGAAGTGCGGCGTGGGCAAGTGCGGCCACTGTCAGATCAACGACAAGTACTGCTGCATCGACGGCCCGGTGTTCACGTACGCCGAGATCCACGAGCTTGAGGAGGCGATCTAGCATGCCGGCCACCCGCAAACCCACGCTCGCCTTCTTCGACTTCGCATCATGTGAGGGCTGTCAGATCGAGTTCACGAACTTCGGCGATGCGGCAACGCTCGAGCTGCTGTCCCACGTCGATATCGTTGAGTTTCGTGAGGCGATGACGGAGACCACCGACCAACGCATCGACTTCGCGCTCATCGAGGGCAGCTACACCCGCGAGGAGGACCGCGCGCGCCTCGCCGAGATCCGCAAGCGTGCACGAGTGGTCATCGCGTACGGCGCGTGCGCCTCGACCGGCGGCATCAACGCACTCAAGAACCACCAGGACGACTTCGCGGATTACGTGTACGGCGACGACGCCACCATGTCCCACCTGCGAAGTGGCACGGCTCGGCCCATCTCGGCGGCGATCGAGGTCGACTATGAGGTGCTCGGCTGCCCCATGAGCAAGGAAGAGCTGCTCAACGTCATCTCGAACCTGCTGCACGGTACGCGTTACTTCGCACCGACGTACCCCGTGTGCGTGCAGTGCAAGCGTCGCGAAACGATCTGCCGATACGACGAGGGCGATCACTGCATGGGCCAGGTCGCGCGTGCCGGATGCGGCGCCCCGTGCCCTGCCGACGGTGTGCCCTGTGAGGCGTGCCGCGGCTTCGTCGAAGACGCAAACCTGCCTGCACTCGAGAAGGTGCTCGTCGAGCGCGCCGGCTTCAGCCAGAAGCGCGCTGTCGGCAAGTCCCGCATGTTCACCGCGAACCTGAGGAGTTAGCGGCCGATGTCACAGACGATCAACATCGACGTTCACCACCTGACCCGCGTCGAGGGTCACGGCAACATCCTGATCAACGTCGCCGATGGCGTCATCGAGCAGTGCGAGTGGCAGGTGCCTGAGGCGCCCCGCTTCTTCGAGGCGATGGTGCGCGGCCGCCACTACTCGGAGGTCGCCCGCATCACGAGCCGCATCTGCGGCATCTGCTCCATCGGGCATTCGCTCGCGTCCGTGAAGGCGACCGAAGTCGCCCTCGGCATCGAGGTCACGCCGCAGACGCGCAAGCTGCGCACGCTGCTCAAGCACGCCGAGAACTTCGACAGCCACGTCCTGCACGTCTACGTGCTGGTCGCACCCGACCTGCTCGGCGCGCAGTCCGCGTTCGCGCTGCTGCCCACCCACGCCGAGGTCGTCGCGCGCGCCCTGCGCCTCAAGCGCCTCGCGCACGAGTGGGGTTCGCTCATCGGCGGCCGCACCACGCATCCCACGACGGTGCTGCCGGGCGGTTTCTCGAAGGTCCCGACGGTCGCTGAGCTCACCGCGATGCGCGACAAGCTCGCAGCCGCGGTGCCCGACCTCGAGGCGACGCTCGAGACGATCGCCGCACTCGCTCCGGCGATTCCCGCGTTCGATCGTCCCACCGAGTACATGGCGGTCTCCTCGGATGAGGAGTACGGCCTCTACGACGGCCACATCCAGACGATCCTTCCCGACGGCGATCGTGCTCGCTACGAGGTCGCCGACTACCGTAGCTGCACCAACGAGTACGTCTCGGAGAAGTCGACGGCGAAGTACGCCAAGAACCGCCTCGATAGCTACGCGGCTGGGGCGCTGGCTCGCTTCAATGTGAACTACGATTCCCTGCACCCGGAGGCCAAGAAGGTTGCCGAGTCGCTGGGGATCCAGCCCATCTGCACCAATCCGTACTTCAACTCGGTTGCCCAGGTCGTTGAGATCGTGCACTCCGCGCACGAGGGACTGCGTCTGTTCGACGAGCTCATCGCCGAGGGCGTGACCGAGGAGCCGCTCGTGCAGCCGACCCGCTTCGCTTCGGGCGCCTCGGCGGTCGAAGTGCCGCGCGGCATTCTCTTCCATGAGTACAGCTACGACGAAGAGGGCCTGTGCACCGAGGCGAACTGCATCATCCCCACCGGCCAGAACCACGCCAACATCCAGGCAGACTTCGACGCGTTGCTGCCCGAGCTTCTCGCGGCCGGCAAGTCCGAGGATGAGATGCGACTCGCGTTCGAGATGCTCGTGCGCGCCTACGACCCGTGCATCTCATGCTCGACGCACTACCTGGACGTCGAGTTCGTGCGCTGAGTGCCGTGCGCTATCTGATCGGCATCGGGAACTACTACGGTCGCGACGACTCGATCGGGCTTCGCATCGCCGAGCACATCGGCGAGGCGGGGCTCGATCGTGGTTTTCGCGTCATCGACCTCGGTGGCAACCTGCTCGACCTCGTGCACTACCTCGACGCCGAGTCCGAGGCCGTCCTCATCGTCGACTCGGCGCGCATGGGTATCGAGCCCGGCGAGTATGCGTTCTTCACCCCGGATCAGGTCGCGAGCGTGAAGGGGAGTGCAGGCTTCTCCACCCACGAGGGCGACCTGCTCAAGGTGCTCGAGTTCGCGGCGGCCGCTGCCACCTCTCCGCTGCCTCCGGTCACCATAATGGGCATCGAGCCGGCGGAACTTGCCGACGAGCCGGGCATCTCGCGGACGCTCGAAACGCAACTCGACGAGTACGTGGCCGCGGCGGTGCGGTTCATCGCAGCCGACGACGCCGGCACCGAGTCGGCAGAGTAGACGGAGCCCCGTCGCGCTATCCTGATCCGGGCGCCCTCGAGCGGGGCGACGCGAATGAGGGGCGCGAACCACGCGATGCACAACGACTACGAGTTGCTGGACAGCGGCGACGGGCGAAAGCTCGAGCGCTTCGGCGATGTCGTGCTCGCGCGTCCATGTGGGCAGGCGGTCTGGAGTACGCAGCGTCCGGAGATCTGGGCGAGCGCCACGGCCCGCTTCGAGCGCGAGTCCGGGTGGCAGGTGCGAGCCGACGCCGAGCTGCCCGCACGCTGGACCGTCACCGTCAACGGCATCACCCTTGGGCTGAGCGCAACACCGGCCGGGCATCTCGGCGTGTTTCCCGAGACGCGAACGGTGTGGGACTGGCTCGGCGAGTCGTTTGCGATGGCTGATGGCGCGAAGCCGAGCGTGCTGAACCTCTTCGCGTATTCCGGCGGGGCGACGCTTGCCGCGGCGCGGGCTGGCTGCTCGGTGTGTCACGTCGACTCATCCAAGGCGATGGTCACCCGAGCTCGCGAGAATGCAGCGCTCAACGACCTCGAAGCCGCACCGATCCGTTGGATCGTGGACGACGTGGGCAAGTTCCTCGACCGCGAGATCCGCCGCGGTCGCACCTACGATGCGGTCATGCTCGACCCGCCCTCCTTCGGGCGCGGCACCAAGGGTGAGCAGTACCGATTCGACCGAGACCTCGCGTCTACGCTGGAGCGCTGCAAGGCGCTTCGAACCGACGGACCGGGATTCGTGCTCCTGACGTCGCACACGCAGGGCGTCACCGCCGAGCAGCTCGGCGCCGCGCTGGAAGACGTCTTGGGGTCCGGGGAGGTGGCCTCGGGTGACATGGAGCTGACCGGGGCTGTCGATGTACGGCCCGTCGCAGACGGTGTTTGGGTACGCTGGACGCGTACGCCCGTGACGGCCGGATGATGGAGCGGCACGAGATGCGCGAGCCGAGGGTCGTGATAGTCGGCGGTGGAGCCGCCGGGCTGGTGGCAGCCATCGCTTCCGCGCGCCTCGGCGCGACGGTGACGGTGCTCGAGCCCGGTGAGCGCGTCGGTCGCAAGATCCTCGCGAGCGGCAACGGCCGCTGCAACCTCACCAACCTCGCGATCGCGCCTGAAGCGTTCAACCAGCCTGAGTTCGTCGCGCCGGTCCTCTCGGCGTACCCGTACGAGCGTGTGCGCGACTTCTTCGCACAACTCGGGCTGCTCACGACGCCTGACGACGAGGGGCGCGTGTATCCCACGACCAACGCGGCTGCGTCCGTGCTCGACGTACTGCGGTTCGAGTGCGATCACCTGGGTGTGGAGGTGCGGACGGGCTTCGAGGTCGTCCGCATCGCGCCATCGCGCGACGACAGCGGGTTCGAGGCGTTCGCAGGCGACGGCTCTGTGGCGGCCGGCGACTCCTTGGTGGTCGCGACGGGCGGCGGCTCGCTGCTCGCCGAACTCGGGCACACCATCGTCGAAGGCGTCCCCGTGCTCGGGCCGATACGGACGGCCACCGAGCCGATCCGCGGCCTCTCGGGCGTTCGGGTGAAGTGCGCCGCGACGCTGCTCGCCGACGTCGCCGGTGACGGCTCCGGTGGTCGCGCGCTCGCAACCGAGCGCGGTGAGCTGCTGTTTCGCGACTACGGCGTGAGCGGCATCATGATCTTCGACCTATCCCGGCAGCTTGAGCCGGACTGTGTGCTCTCGATAGACCTGTTCCCCGATTTCTCGCAATCGCAGATTGCGGAGCTGATCGGCAAGCGATGTGAACACCTCGCGTGGCGCTCTGCCGAGACGTTCTTCGCCGGCATGCTGCACGACCGGGTCGCTCGCGCGGTTCTGCGGGCGGCGGAGGTTCCCGCCAGCACCCCGGTCGCACAGTTGCCGCAGGAGCGACTTGCAGCGCTGCTCAAGGACTTCCGTCTGCCGGTGGTCGGCAGGGGGGATGCGACACAGTCCCAGGTCACGCGCGGGGGAGCGTCGGTTGACGAGTTCGATGACGAGTCAATGGAGTCGCGCCTCGCGAGCGGGCTGTTCGCCGCCGGCGAGGTGCTCGACGTCGATGGGCGCTCCGGCGGCTTCAACCTGCACTGGGCATGGGCGTCGGGAGTCGTGGCGGGGGAGTACGCCGCTCGGCGCGCTGAGCAGCGCGTGGGGCCCGCGGAGGCTGCCGAGTGATCGAGATCCGCAACCTCGCGGTACCGCTGTCCGCAGGCAACCCGTCCGACGACCGCGAGCTGCGGCTGCTCGCCGCCAAGCGTATCGGCGTCGATGCGAGCGCCATCACGTCGGTCCGAATGCTGAAGCGCTCCGTCGATGCGCGGCGCAAGAGCGACGTCCACTTCGTTGTTGCGCTGAGGGTGCGATTCGACGAGGCGGCAGGGGAGGACCCGCATGCGATCGTGCAGCGACTTGCCGACGCCGACGTCTACGTCGCAGATGACACGCCGCCGCCCGCGACCCTGGAGCTGGCCTCTGCGCCGGCAACGCGACCCGTCGTGGTTGGAACCGGTCCGGCTGGGCTGTTCGCGGCGCTGACGCTCGCTCGTGCGGGCGCGCGCCCGATCGTGCTCGAGCGCGGTGCGGCCCTCGGGCCCCGCATCCGTGCCGTCGATGCGTTCACCCGAGACGGTGTCCTCGACCCGGATTCGAACATCCAGTTCGGGGAAGGCGGGGCCGGTACCTTCTCGGACGGGAAACTCACGACCAACACGCGCGACCCGCGGTGCCGCAGTGTGCTGGAGACGCTTGTGGGCGCTGGAGCGCCCGACGAGATCCTGTGGCAGGCCAAGCCGCACATCGGCACCGATCGGCTCACAGGTGCGGTCAAGCGCGTACGGGAGGAGATAGAGTCGCTCGGCGGCGAAGTCCGCTTCCTGACGCGGCTCGAGGACCTGATTCTCGACGCAGACGGTGCGCTCGCGGGCGTCATCGCGAATGGAGAGCGCGGGCGCGAGGAGTTCTCCGCCGCGGTTCTCGTTCTGGCCACCGGGCACAGTGCCCGCGACACCTTTGAGATGCTGCACGCAAACGGCGCGCACATCGTGCAGAAGCCGTTCTCAATCGGGCTTAGGGTCGAGCACGATCAGCACATGGTGGACCGGGCACAGTACGGCTCGGCGGCAGGTCATCCGGCCCTCGGTGCCGCTGAGTACAAGCTTTCGGTCCAGCTGCCATCCGGGCGGGGTGTGTACACCTTCTGCATGTGCCCCGGCGGTTGGGTGGTGGCTGCGGCGAGCGAGCCAGGCGGCGTCGTCACCAACGGCATGAGCCGATACGCGCGCGAGGGCGCCAACGCGAACGCAGCGTTCCTGGTCAGCGTGTTCCCGAGCGACTTCGACGACGAGCATCCGCTGGCGGGTGTCGCCTTCCAGCGGCGCTGGGAGGATGCTGCATTCAATCTCGGCGGTCGCTCGTTCCGCGCACCGGCGCAGCTCATGGGTGACTTCCTGCAAGGCGTCCCCTCGACGGCTGGCGGGGGAGTCGCGCCCACATACACGCTCGGCGTCGAGTTTGGAGACCTCGCCGGATGTCTTCCGCCGTTCGCGGTCGACGCGCTGCGACAGGCCGCACCGCGTTTCGATCGCCGGATGCGCGGGTTCGCCACGGCCGACGCGGTGCTGACCGGCGTCGAGACGCGCTCCTCGTCCCCGGTGCGCGTCGTGCGCGATGAATCGCTGCAGTCGAATCTGCGCGGCGTCTATCCCTGCGGCGAGGGTGCCGGGTACGCCGGCGGCATCATGTCGGCGGCGGTGGATGGGATACGCTGCGCCGAGGCCGTTCTCGCGCGTTATCGATGACTCCACGGAAAGTCGGATGACGGACTCCAACGCTCGCCCCGAAAGCGGCCAGACCGGCCGCACGCACACGCTGCCGATCCTCGTCGCTCTCGCGGTGATGGTCGTATGGGGCGGCACGCCTCTCTTCTCGAAGGTCGCAGCCGCCGAGATGGACCCGCTGCTCGTGGGCGTGCTGCGAACGGTCTTGGCGGCCTGTCTCGCGGTGCCGGTGGCGCTGTTCATGCGACTCGCGCTTCCCACCGATCGCCGAGGCAAGCAGCTCCTGCTGTTCTCCGGGGCGGCCGCGTTCATCGCGTTTCCGCTGCTGTTCACCATCGGCCAGCATCGCACCTCAGCGCTTCACGGGGCGCTCGTGCTCGCGACGCTCCCGGTGTTCACCAGTCTGTTCGGCACGATCGTCGAGCGTCGGCGGGTGTCGAAGACCTGGGCGCTCGGCTGTGCGATCGCTCTCGCGAGCGAGGCCGTCGTCATCGTGTGGCGGCAGCCGGGGGCGAGCGGCGGCGGCGACATGCGCGCTGATCTCATCGTGCTCGCCTCGTCGGTCATCTGCGCGCTCGGCTATGTCGCGGGTGCCCGGCTCTCCCAGCGCGGCTATCCTGCCCTGTCGACGACGCTGTGGGGCGTCTCACTCTCGGCTGTTCCATTGCTCCCGTTGCTTGCATGGCTGCTCATCCGAGGAGGGCTTCCGTCGG
This sequence comes from Coriobacteriia bacterium, assembly GCA_013334745.1. Lineage (NCBI taxonomy): Bacteria > Bacillati > Actinomycetota > Coriobacteriia > Coriobacteriia bacterium. The sequence goes on along the minus strand of JAAXWY010000007.1, from coordinate 29,332 downwards.
CCGGGGCAGCAGCTTGGTCGTCGGTGCTGGTGCTGGCGCTCCTCACGTCCGTGGTGGGGTACATCGCCTGGTACTGGGCGCTTGCGGCCGGCGGCATCGGGCGGATCGCATCGATCCAGTTCACGCAGCCTCTGTTCGGCGTGGCACTTGCGGCGCTCATACTCGGGGAGCGTCCGGCACCCGTTACGGCCGTCGCGGGTGCTGGCATCCTCATCGGGGCATGGCTCGTGCTGCGCGCCGGGTCGCGCCCGGCCCCTGTGCTACGCTGAGACTCCAACCACCCCGTACGTCTTCCTTGGAGCATCGTGCCCGCATTCATTGAAGCGTGGCGCTCGGGGGCGCTCACGAGCGACTCCGCACTGCGCAATATCGCTGCTGGCATCGTCGTCGGCGTCGTTGCGCTGCCGCTGGCCATGGCCTTTGCCATCGCGTCGGGCGCGGCGCCGGTGCAGGGGCTCTACACCGCCCTCGTCGCAGGACTCGTCGTCACGCTCATCGGCGGGAGTCGCGTGCAGATCGCAGGACCTACCGGCGCGTTCGCGGTGTTACTCTTCGGCGTCACCGCCAAGTACGGCATCGCCGGCCTCCAGATCGTCACGATCCTTGCTGGCGCACTCCTCGTGCTGCTCGGCATCTCCAAGCTCGGCGGGATGGTGCGCTACATCCCCGAATCAGTGGTGCTGGGATTCACTGCCGGCATAGCCGTGGTGATCTGGGTCGGCCAGTGGCCGGCGTTCCTCGGGCTGCCGGCGGTGGGTGGCGTAGCGCTGTACGAGAAGCTCCCCGCGTTGCTCGGCGTACTGCCACAGCTCGACCCGATGACCACGGCACTTGGTGTTGCGAGCCTGCTCATCGTTGTTCTCTGGCCGCGGATTCCCGTGCTCGGGCAAGTCCCCAGCCCGATGGTCGCACTCGTAGGAGCAACGCTGGTCGTCGCCTTCGTGCAGCCGGACGGCGTCGCGACGATCGGCTCGGCGTTCGGGGGCATCCCGAGAGGGCTGCCGCCGCTCACGCTCCCGCACCTCACGATGTCGACCGTGGTCGACTTGCTCCAGCCTGCGGTCGCCGTGGCAATCCTCGGCGCCATTGAGTCGCTGCTTTCCGCCACGGTCGCCGACGGCATGATCGGCACGAAGCACGACCCCAACCAGGAACTCATCGGCCAGGGTGTCGCGAACGTGGCCGCGGGGCTGCTCGGTGGCTTCGCCGCGACCGGCGCGGTTGCGCGGACGGCGACCAACGTTCGACACGGCGGCACCACCCCCGTGGCGGGCCTCGCTCACGCAGCGGTGGTGCTGCTGTTCCTCGTGGTGCTTGCGCCGCTGGCGGTCTACGTCCCGCTCACGGCGCTTTCGGCCGTGCTGTTCGTGGTGGCCTTCAACATGAGCCAGCTCGGTCGTGTGGCCCGTATGGTGCGCCGGGCGCCTCGGTCCGATGCCGCAATCATGCTCGTCACGATGCTGCTCGCCGTGTTCGCCGACGTCTCGGTCGCCGTTGAAGTCGGTGTGATGCTGGCGATGCTGAACTTCTTCCGCCGCATGACCGCCTCGGTCCAGGTGCGAGAGCTGAGCGAAAGCGACGTTTCCGCACGCGTTGCCGTGGGCGGCGACTCCGAGGCGGTGTTACCTCCGGGTGTGATCGTCTACGCGATCGACGGACCGTTCTTCTTCGGTGCCGTGGAGGCGTTCGAGAACGCGCTGGCGACGACCGGTTCGGACCCGCGCGCACTCATCCTCAAGTTCGTGGCCGTCCCGTTCGTGGACATGACCGGCCTGATCGCACTCAAAGACGCCGTGGACTCGCTTGAGAAGCGCGGCATCCACGTCGCGTTGTGTGGTGCGAATGAAGACGTTGCGTCGCGCTTAGCTCGCGCCGAGATCGCGGCCACGGTCGACGTGCCGGTCACGGCGACGTTGTCCGAGGCGGTTGCGGCCGTTCGTGCAGCGCTCGCGACCTGATTCGCCGCCCGCACCTCGTCCCCACACGCTAGACTGATTCGTGCGACGTTTCAGGGGAGGAGTGCCGCGTGACTATAGTGTCAACGCGTTGGGTCGATGAGACGGGGACCGTTCAATGCGAAGAGGGGACCGCGTTCGGTTCCAAAACGCCTGCGAACGGGTTCATCTGGGTCGACGTCGTCGCACCGGACGATGTGGTCCTCGGCGAGCTGGATGCGCGCTTCTCCCTCCATGCGCTCGCACTTGAGGACGTTCGTCACGCCCAATCACGGCCCAAGATAGACATCTACAAGGATTCGCTGTTCCTCGCGTGGCTTGCGCCTCGGCGCCTGACCGCTGACAGCGTGCAAACCGACGAGGTCGACGTCTTCATCGGGAGCGACTACCTGATCACACTTCACGACGAACCCAACGACACCATCGACGTGGTGTCTGCCGACCTGAATCGCGCCATGAGCAAGGGTCCCGACTGGCTGCTGCACGCGATCATCGACCGCCTCGTCGACGACACGCTTCCGCTGGTCGATCAGATCGGCGACAGCCTCGAGGCCATCGAAGACGACATGCTCGACGACAACCCGAGAACCGAGGAGTTGCGCAGCCTGCAGCTCGTCCGACGCCAGCTGCTGCGCTTGCACAGGATCGTGGCGCCTGAGCGCGATATCCTGCGCGGGTTGGCGCGCGAAAGCGACGTGATCAGCGAAGACGCCTACCGCTACTTCCTCGACGTGGGTGACCACGTGGCGCGTGGTCTTGATGCCATCGAAACGTATCAGGACGTCGCTGCGGGCGTGATGGATCTCTATCTCTCCGCACAGAACAACCGCATGAACGAGATCATGAAGCAGCTGACGGTTGTTGCGACGATCTTCATGCCGCTGACACTGATCTCGGGGATATACGGAATGAACATAGTGGTGGGCATGTGGCCCCCGCCTCTGGCCCTCTGGTCATTTCCCGCCGTGGTCGGGGCGATGGTCGTCATCGCAGTCGTGATGGCCGCGTATTTCAGGAAGAGGAATTGGTGGTAGACGAGACCCCGAAACACACTCAGGCGCCCGAGGACGCGCCGTTGCCGGCGAACGCCGAGGAGCACACCCACGACATCTATACCGTCGCGAACATCATCACGGTTCTGCGTCTCATCCTCGTACCGTTCGCATTCGCCGTGCTCATCAACGGCCGCAACAATGGCCTGGCCTTCGCGCTCTTCGCTGTCGCGGCCTCGACCGACTGGCTCGACGGGCAGATCGCCCGAAGAACAGGCACGGTCACGGCGATCGGCAAGGCGATCGACCCGCTGGTGGATCGGTTGCTTCTTGCGGCCGGTGTGCTCGGGCTGTACATGGTAGGACGCCTGCCGGCATGGATGGTTGTGGTGCTTTTCGCGCGTGACGCCTACCTCATGTACGGTGCGTGGCGCCTTGAGCAGTTCCACACACGGCGCATGCCGGTGACGTTCATCGGCAAACTCACGACTGCGGTGCTACTTGTCGGGTTCGCGGATCTCATCCTCGGCTGGCCCATGGTGCCGGGGCTGGGATTCATCGACAGTCCGCACTTGCCCGGGCTGGGCAGTGAGCCGGTTGCCGTGGGCATATACCTTGTCTACGCAGGCATTGCACTCTCACTCACCGCAGCGGTTCAGTACACATTCCTGTTCAGGAGCATGGTCGCAAAGGAGGCGAGCTCATGAAGGCAGTCATCATGGCCGGCGGGGAGGGCACGCGACTTCGCCCTCTGACGTCGCTTCGCCCCAAGCCGATGGTGCCGATAGTCAATCAGCCGGTGATGGAGCACATCCTCGGCCTGGTCAAGCATCACGGCATCACCGATGTCGTCGCCACGCTCGCATTCATGCCGAGGGTCATCCAGGACTACTTCGGGCAGGGCGAGGAGTGGGGCGTCGACATCTCGTACGCTGTCGAGGAGTCGCCGCTTGGCACTGCAGGGTCGGTGAAGAACGCGCACGCCCTGCTTGAGGGCGAGGAGCCGTTCCTCGTCATATCGGGCGACGCGATGACCGATATCGACCTGACGGAGGTCATCGCGTTCCATAAGGCTAAGGGAGCTGCCGTCACCATCGCGCTCAAGCGCGTGGACGACCCGCTCGACTTCGGCGTCGTGGTCACCGACGGCGACGGCCTCATCGAGCGCTTTCTGGAGAAGCCGACGTGGGGCCAGGTCTTCTCGGACACGATCAACACCGGCATCTACGTCGTCGAGTCGTGGGTGCTCGACTACATCCCCGAAGGCGAGCCCTACGACTTCTCCTCCGAGCTGTTCCCCAAGCTCATGGCCGAGGGTCACAAGCTCTACGGCATCGCCGTGGACGGCTACTGGTGCGACGTGGGCAGCCGCGAGAGCTACGTCGAGGTCCATCGCGACATCCTCGCCGGCAAGGCGCACATCCACGTCCCCGGGGTGCACGCGAGCGAGGGGCTGTGGGTCGCGGAATCGGCGAAGATCGAGGAGAACGTAACGCTGGGCGAAGGTGTGGTCATCGGCGAGAACGTGCGCGTGCGCGCCGGTGCTCGTATCGGCGACTTCACGGTCATCGGCGACAACTGCGTCATCGGCACCGACTGCCGGGTCACGCACTCGGTTCTGTGGAGCGACACCTTCGTCGGGCGCGGCGCGACCATCGAGGGCGCGGTGTTGTGCCGTCACGTCGACGTGCGGGCGCGGGCGTCGATCGACATGGGTGCCGTCGTCGGAGACGAGTCGGTCATCGGGCGGGACTCGAGGGTCGGCACCGGCGTCCAGATCTTCCCGTACAAGCGCATCGAGCCCTACGCGACCGTCAACTCCTCGCTCATCTGGGAGTCCACCGGCGTGCGCTCGCTCTTCGGCGATGCCGGCATCCAGGGACTCGTGGGCGTCGACATCACTCCCGAACTCGGCATCAAGGCCGCCGAGGCGTTCGGGTCGCTTCTCCCGGTGGGCGGACACGTCGTGGTCACGCGCGATACCACGCGAGCGGCCCGCATGATCAAGCGGGCGATGGTTGCGGGTCTCAACGCCGCCGGCATCAACGTTCGCGACCTGCGCGTCGCTTCACCGGCAGTCAGCCGATTCACGACTCAGAAGACGCGCTGCGTCGGCGGTATTCACGTGTCGGGTTCGATGCGTGAGCCGCAGTCGCTCGAGATCCGGTTCTTCGACAGTAACGGGCTCGACATCGCGCCCTGGGAGCAGAAGAAGATCGAGCGGCTGTACTTCCGTGAGGAGTTCCGCCGCGCGTTCTTCGACGAGGTCGGCGAGATTCTCTATCCGCCGCGGCCGCTGGAGTACTACTCTGCGGCGCTGAAGGAGGCCATCGCGGACTTCGACCTTGGCACGGAGTGGCGCAAGGTCGTCGCCGACATGGCCGGCGGCACCGCTTCCTTCATCCTGCCGCAGGTCGCTCACGGCTGGCACATGAATCTGATCGCGGTCAACGGCGTCGTCGATTCCGAGGCGACCTCAGCACCATCCGAGAAGCCCACCGAGGAGGGCCTCGTCGAGCTCGCTCGCGCCGTCGAGCTGTTCGGCGCCGACATGGGCGTCGTGTTCGATTGGGGCGCGGAGCGGATCCGATTGCTCACCCACGAAGGGCGGCTTCTCGACGGCGATACGGCGCTCCACGCCGTCATCGACCTCTGGTGCCGTACGCGCGATGGCGAGCCCGGTCACATCGCGGTGCCGCTCGCGGCCTCGCAGGTCGTCGACGCGATTGCAGCGCGCTATGGCCGCGAGGTAATCCGGCCGGGACGCTCGCGCAGGCCGTTGGCCGCCGCCGTGCTCGAGGGCGACGCCGCGTTCGCAGGGTCGATGAGTGGCGGCTTCATCTTCGGTGACTTCTTCCCGGCCTACGACGGAGTGCTGGCGACCGGCATGGTCTCGCGGATGCTTGCCAAGACGGGCATGAGTCTGGCGGACGTCGTCGCATCGCTCCCCGAGTTCCACAAGGCCGAGCAGACCGTGTTGTGCCCGGTCGACCGCAAGGGCACGGTCATGCGCATCGTCACCGAGCGGGCGTCGGGCATGGACGCCGATCTCTCCGAAGGCGTTCGGGTTCACTACTCGGATGGATGGGCGCTCGTGCTGCCCGACCAGAGCGAGCCGAGTGTCACGGTATGGGCCGAAGGTGCTTCCGATGACGTCGCCGTTGCGCGCGTCCAACAGTGGACTCGTCTGGTCGAGGACGCCATCTCGGCGCCGTGAGACATCGTGAGGCTGGCTTTTGAGGCCTTGACCTGCTAGAATACCCTTCACCGCCGCGCGTCCGATGCCTGGGTGACGTGACGGTATGTTCGTTGCTACCCGCAAAACGTACTTCCCCGCGCACCTTCGAGAGAGCGCTATACACAGTTGGACGATTTCAACCCCGAGACATACGAGCCCCGGCCGCCTCGTGCGCACCGCAATCGCCCCAGCAAGAGCAACCCTCAGTCGACGACGTGGGTTGTTTTCGCGCTGGTGGGGGTCATCGCCGTGGTGCCGGCGCTCATCGGCGTGGACGCTGCGTTCAGCGTCGGCCGCATCCATCCCGGCGTAACCGTCGGCGGGATCGACGTAGGCGGCATGACCGCCGAGAAGGCCGTCGCCACGCTCTCAGCCGAGATCCCCAAGAAGACCTCGGCCCCGGTCAACATCCGCTACAACGGCAAGGAGTGGGAGGTCGCGTCTAAGGATCTCGCGCTGACCTACGACTACAACGCCCTCGCGGCGTCGGCAGCAGCGGTCGGTCGTGACCAAGGCTTCTTCGCCAACCTCAAGACAAACTTCTCCGCGTGGTTTGGCGCTTCGAAGCTGCCTGCGACCGGCATCGCCGACGACGCCAAGCTCAACGAGCTCATCGGCACGATTGCCGCCGACACCGACGTTGTACCTGTGGATGCAGCCGTCTCCGTCAAGGGCACCACGTTTGAGACCTCACCCGCTGAATCCGGCGTGCTTCTCGACCGAGCGGCGCTTTCGGCCACGTTGCTGGCGACCTTCACTGCTGACGAGCACAACATCGATGCGCCCGTACACAAGGCAGAGGCGGACGTGAGCGATCCGGCCGCGGCTGCCGCGAAGTCGACCGCAGAGACGATGGTCTCGGCACCCGCCACGATCACGTTCGACAAGAAGTCGTGGGAGCTGTCGGAGAAGAAGCTCGCGAAGCTCATCGAGTTCGAGAAGTCGCAGCCCGCTTCGGACGCGCCGTGGGTGCTTGAGCCCGTCATCTCCTCGGAACTTGCTTCGGAGAGTCTGCAGCCGGTCTTAGGCAAGGCGGTCGGCAATCCTGCGCGGGACGCCAAGTTCAGCACGCGCGCCGGCAAGGTCACGATCGTGCCGTCCAAGGTGGGTATCGGCCCGGACTTCGAGGCGTTGGGAGCCGCGCTGACAGCCGCGACGCGACTGCCCACCGAGCAGCCGCGTGTCGTACAGCTGCACACGCACAAGACGGTTCCGGCTCTCACCACCGAGATGGCGCGCGCGATGAATATCAAGAAGCGCATCTCGACGTATACCACCTACTACACGGCGGGCAACCGGCCGCGTGTGAACAACATCCACCTCCTCGGTGACTCGCTCGACGGCAAGCTCGTCAAGCCCGGCGGTACCTTCTCGTTCAACAAGGCGATCGGCCAGCGAACCGCTGCGAAGGGCTACCAGGAGGCCAACGCGATCGTCGATGGCAAGTTGGTCCCGCAGCTCGGTGGAGGCATCTGCCAGGTCGGCACCACGCTGTTCAACACCGTGTTCCTCTCGGGAATCCCCGTGCTCGAACGCCACAACCACTCGTTCTACATCTCGCACTACCCCAAAGGTCGAGACGCTACCGTTTCGTGGGGCGGCCCTGACCTGAAGTTCAAGAACGATACCGACGACTGGATGCTGATCTCGGTTTCGTACAGCGCCGGGTCGATCACCATCTCGCTGTACGGAACCGATCCCGGCTACAAGGTCACCTCGAAGACAAGCGCGTTCTCGAATGAGAAGCCGTTCCCCACCGAGAAGACCAAGGATCCCAAGCTCACTGAGGGCAAGACGGTCGTGGAGGATCCGGGCGTGACCGGCCGTACGTGCACCGTTACCCGAACGGTCAAGAAGGATGGCAAGGTCATCCGCGTCGACACCTTCAAGTCGGTCTATCGCCCGAAGGTCGAAATCGTCAGAGTAGGCACGAAACCGAAAGCATCGAAGCCCGCGACGGATACCGCGGGGCCGAACTAGCGGAAGTTTCTCGCGGCGTGCGGGAAGCGGGGAGGGGGAAGCGTGTTCCAACCGGATCTCGAATCGATGCCGCGTACGCAGCTCGAGGAGTTGCAGCTTAAGCGGCTGCAGGACCGACTTCGTGCGGTCTATGAGAACGTCCCGCTCTACCGAGAGAAGTTCGACGCAGCCGGGTTCGATCCCGACAGCCTCGTGACGCTTGAGGATCTCGCTCGCGTGCCGTTCACCGTCAAGGACGACATGCGCTCCGCCTACCCGTACGGCATGTTCGCAGCACCGTTGCGCGACATCGTTCGCGTGCACTCGTCGTCGGGTACCACCGGCCAGATCACCGTCGTCGGCTACACGGCGGGCGATATCGATCGCTGGGCGGATCTCATGGCACGCACGTTCGCGTCGGCGGGTGCAAGTGCTGACGATGTCATGCAGGTCACATACGGCTACGGGCTGTTCACGGGAGGTCTGGGCGCGCACTACGGCTCCGAGCGCCTCGGCGCTCTCACGATTCCGGTCTCCGGGGGCAACACCAAGCGCCAGGTCCAGATCCTCAAGGATTTCGGCGTCACGGTTCTCGCATGCACGCCGAGCTATGCCGTTCTTATCGGCGAGACCGCCAAGGAGATGGGGATCGACCCGCGCGACCTACCGCTGCGAATCGGCGTCTTCGGTGCGGAGCCGTGGAGCGAGAACATGCGCCGCCAGATCGAGGATCTTCTCGGGATCACGGCTATCGACATCTACGGGCTCTCCGAGATCATGGGGCCCGGCGTCGCATCCGAGTGCGTTCACCAGAACGGGCTGCACGTGTTCGAGGACCACTTCCTCATCGAGATCCTCGACCCTGAGACGCTTGAGGCGGTGCCGGACGGGGAGTACGGCGAGGTCGTCTTCACCACGCTCACCAAAGAAGGCATACCGGTCATCCGCTACCGCACTCGCGACATTTCGCGAATCATCCCGGGATCGTGTGCGTGTGGCCGGACGTTTCGGCGCATGGAGCGCATCACCGGGCGCACCGACGATATGCTCATCATCCGCGGCGTGAACGTGTTCCCCAGCCAGATCGAGCAGGTGCTCGCCGGGGTCCCGGGAGTGGCGCGGCACTACCAGCTCGTACTCACCAAGAAGGGTGCGCTGGACCACGTTGAGGTTCAGGTCGAAGTCGCGCCGGACTTCCAATTCGACGAGGTACGCGAACTCGAGCGATTGCAGCGCAAGGTGAAGGGCGACATCGAATCGGCGCTGGCCGTGTCCATCAACGTCAAACTCGTTGAACCGAAGTCGATTGCACGCAGCGAAGGAAAAGCCAAGCGTGTGCTCGACCTTCGCAACGAGCAGGGGGGTGCGTAAGGCCATGATCCAGCAGCTTTCGGTCTTTCTCGAGAACAGCGCCGGACGGCTCAGCGAGCTCACTCGGGCCCTGGGCGACGCCGGCATCAACATGCATGCCCTCATGGTCGCCGACACCGAGCAGTTCGGGGTCGTGCGCATCATCACCGACTCGCCTCACAAGGCCAAGGAGATTCTCGACGCGCTCGCGTTCAGCGCGAAGCTGACGCCGGTGGTCGCTGTCGAGGTGCCTCAGCGCCCCGGTGGACTTGCCGACGTCCTCGAGGCACTCGGCAGATCCGGCATCAACATCGAGTACGCCTACTGCTTCGTCGAGCCCACGGGCGATGCGGCGGTCGACGTCTTCAAAATCGACGCACCCAACGCCGAGGACGTGTTGCGTGCTGCGGGCTTCCGAGTACTCGAGGAGTCCGACCTTTACGCTCCAGACACCGCCTGAGCATCGGCGTCCGTATCGGCAGCCTGCTCGGGTGCGATCTCGACCAGAAGGTGACGCAAGACATCGATGTCGGTGTCTGCGCCGAGTGTCTGCGTCGTGACCTGCTCGGCTGTTGCGCCAACGGTGTGGCGGACGCTTGCGGCGACCCGGTCGGCGACGATCGGTGCAGCAGCCCCGGGCGTGTGAGGGAGCAACACAAAGAATCGCCCATCGTCGAGACGAGCGACGTCATCGACCATCCGCACGTCGTCGCGAAGAATGGCCGCCACGGCGCGGACTAGACTCCGTAGTTGCTCGGGTCGCTGGCTCGCTGTCAGCGAGGTCTCGAGTCTCAGCAGCACCACAGCGAACCCTTCGCCGTATCTCTCGGAGCGTTCAATCGCCTGCATGAGCGAGATGGCGGCATGTCGCTGGCTATAGACGCGGCTCCACTCATCGAGCGCGCCTTCGTTTCCCTCAGCCGCGAAGAGGTACTTCACCCGCCCGAAGATCTCGCCACCGACGATGCCTACCAGGCAGTATCCCGCGAACCGGGACGCGACGAGTAGGAGGGCCTGCGGCGTCGCGCCCGCGGCAATGACCGGCATTCGCAGCGCAAGGTAGAGGAGGCACGCGATCAGCGCGGCCACGGTTCCCCGCCTTCGCCCCCAATGGACGGCCACCGCCATGACGCCGACGATTGCGAGCTGTCCCACGATCTCAGCGACATCCGCACTACCGGCGGCGAACGATGCTGCGAGCGTGAAGACCACGAGTAGCGCGGTGGCACCGATGATGAGGCGTTCGAATTGCGAGTACTGCACGATGTGCTCCCGTCCCCATACGGGCTTACCTGGCATACCTTCGTAGTACACTCGGAATCGGTCTTCGCCGTGCTCAGACGGCGGTCGACCAGAATCAGTTTGCTCCTACGTCAGCCGGATGGCTATGCGCATTTTCACGAAACCATGCACCCCCACGCGCCCGTCAGGGTTCCTATGGACGGCGCTCATCGTTCTTGTGCTTCTGTCGCCTGTAGTATCGGCCGTCGCGAAGCCACGCTCGAGTGACCTCGTCGACGGCAGGACCGCTGCTGCCCGAGGCCTTGCGATCGGCGCCTTGCCGGACGTCTCGATGGAGGCCGGTCTGCTCTCCGACGCCGATGGGCGCGTACTCTGGAGCCGAAGAGCAGGCGAGCGCCGCTCGATGGCGAGCATCACCAAGATCATGACGGCCATCGTCGTGCTCGAGAAAGCCAAGCTCGATGAGGTCGTCACGGTGCCACGGGAGGCCGCATCGGTCGGCCAGTCCACGGCGTATCTGGTGCCCGGCGAGAAGCTCACCGTCAGCGAACTGCTGCAGGCGATGCTCGTGAAGTCGGGTAACGATGCTGCTACCGCGCTCGCGTTGCACGTGGGCGGTTCGGAAGATGAGTTCGTGGTGCTCATGAATCGCAAGGCCCGCGAACTCGGCATGAAGAGCACGCATTTCGAGAATCCACACGGACTCGATGCCTCGGGCCACTACTCGACAGCGGCCGATCTCGCACTCATGGCTCGCTACGCCATGGACAAGCCGGAGTTCCGGCGCATCGTGCGTCAGAAGAAGGCCGTCATCGGCCGCCGGGGGTACAAGCACAGGCTCGAGAGCACGGACCTGCTGCTCGGGAACTACCGAGGCGCCATCGGCATCAAGACCGGCAACACCGACTCGGCTGGCTACTCGGTCGTCTCGGCTGCCGTGCGAAACGGGGTCCTTCTCTATGGTGTGGTGCTTGGAACCGACTCCGATCAGATGCGCTTTCAGGACGCGCGCAATCTGTTGGACTGGGGATTTGCCCATTACCGACCACAAGAGCTCGCTACGGCCGGAACGGTGGTCGGGGAGGCTCCCGTGAGCAACTACCTCGACGTTGCCGTCGCCGCGGCGATCTCCGAGGATTCATCGGCCACGGTGCTTGATCTGAACGGACCGATTCTTCGTACCGTGACCATCGCATCGGTGCGAGCTCCGGTGCACGTGGGCGACAGGGTTGGGGCCGTGACGTTCACACAAGATGGGCGTCAGATCGCCGGTCTGCCACTCGTCGCGACCCAGGACGTCGGGCGTCCTAATCCGTTCCAGTGGGCGTGGACGGGCATAGTCCGTGGTTGGCGTGCGGTGTTCGGCTGATCTGATGGTTGCGTGGCCCGCTTGCTGCGCTATCGTTCTCGACGGGTCACTGACGGGCCCATGGATTCACGTGGAAGGTGAACTCAATGTCTGACGCGCTCAAGCGCACGCCCCTGTACGAAGAGCACCTCGCACTCGGTGCACGCATGGTTCCGTTCGCGGGATGGGAGATGCCCGTCCAGTACCACGGCATCATCGAAGAGCACCGCAGCGTGCGCTCATCGGCGGGCGTGTTCGACGTCTGTCACATGGCCGAGTTTCGCGTCTTCGGCATCGGTGCAACCGAGTTCTTGCAGGGCCTGTTCACCAACGACATCACGCGCATCTCGCCGATCGGGCAGGCGCAGTACACGCTCATGCTCGACGAGGACGGCCACATCATCGACGACCTCATCGTCTACCACACCGGCGACATTGAGTACCTGATCATCGCGAATGCATCGAACGCCGAGACGGACTTCGCGTGGATCTCGGCGCACGCACCCGAGGGCCTCGAGGTCGTTGACGAGTCGGATAGGACCGCGCTCATCGCGCTCCAGGGACCGAAGGCGCTTGCCATCATCTCGGAGCTCGCGGGCGAAGGCTGGGCCCCGCCCGATCGTTTCGAGGTCGGAGGGGGCTCGCTGGACGGCATCACGACGCTCATCGCGCGTACCGGGTACACGGGCGAGGATGGCGTCGAGATCGTGTGCCGCGCTTCGGACGCCGCAGCGGTCTGGCGCGTGCTGCTCTCGTTCCCCGAGGTCAGCCCAGCAGGACTCGGTGCGCGGGACACCCTGCGACTCGAGATGGGCTATCCGCTTTACGGCAATGACATGGACCGCACCATCGACCCCGTTTCGGCGGGTCTCGGATGGGTGGTCCCGAAGGCAAAGGACGGCTACATCGGCGCTGAAGCGGTCGCGTCGGTGCGCGCGGCCGGGCCCGCGACCAAGCTCGTCGGGATGACCGTCGAGGGCGCCATCCCGCGTCCCGGAATGAGCGTGTTGCACGCAGGCGAGGTGGTGGGTAAGGTAGCGAGCGGCAGCTTCTCGCCCACGCTTGAGACGGGAATCGCCACCGCATACGTACCTGCGGCGCTTGCCGCCGCGGGCACCGCATTTGAGATTGAGATTCGCAGGAAGACCGTACCGGCCACAGTCGTGAAGCCACCGTTCGTCTCCACGACGTCACTGTCCGCCTGAGCCTCAGGCGTCCGGCTTTCGAAAGGAGCGCAATTCACCATGGCACACCCCAGCGATCGCGTTTACTCCAAGGAGCACGAGTGGGTCCTCGTCAGCGGCGACGTCGCCACCGTGGGCATCTCCCACTTCGCGCAGGATCAGCTTGGTGAGGTCGTCTATGTCGACCTGCCCGCTGAGGGCGACACCCTCTCCGCTGGCGATTCGTTCGGTGAGATCGAGTCGGTCAAGTCGGTCTCCGAGCTCTTCGCCCCTATCTCCGGCGAGATCGTCGAGGTCAACTCCGCGCTTTCCGATACGCCCGAGACGGTGAACTCGGATCCGCACGGTGCCGGCTGGATGATCAAGGTGCGCGTTGCCGACGCTGCCGAGGTCGACGCGCTGCTCTCCGCCGAGGACTACGACGCCTTCATCACCGAAGGCTAGGCTGCATGCGCTACATCCCTGTTACGTGCGAACAGCGCGAAGCGATGCTTCGCGCTGTCGGCGTTACTGCCGTCGACGACCTGTTCGCGGTGATTCCCGAGGCAGTGCGCTTCGAAGGCGATCTTGCGTTGGCCGATGGCCTCACGGAGATCGAACTCGACTCGCACCTGCGCAGGCTCGCTGAAGCCAATCTGGGCTCCGGCGACCTGGTGAGCTTCCTCGGCGCAGGCTGTTACGACCACTACATCCCGAGCATCGTCGACAGCGTCGTCTCCAAACCGGAGTTCTTCACGGCCTACACGCCATATCAGCCCGAAGTCTCACAGGGCACGCTTCAAGCCATCTACGAGTACCAGACCATGATCTGCGAGCTCACGGGCATGGACGTCTCGAACGCGTCGATGTACGACGGTGCCACGGCGTTCGTCGAGGCGGCGCTCATGGCGTGTCGGGTCACCCGGCGACATAAGGTCATCTGCGCCGCTTCGGTACACCCGGAGTGGCAGAACACGCTCGTCACCTACGCCGAAGCGGGCGTGATGGAGGTCGGGATGTTCGCCCCGGTCGCCGAGGATGGCACCACGCTCGTTGCGGGTGAGGGTGAGCTCGTCGGGCACGGCCTCGCTGAACTGCTTTCGGCAGGTGACGTGGGTGCGGTGCTCGTGCAGTCACCCAACTTCTTCGGCAACTTCGAGGACCTCGCCGCCATCGGGCGCCTCGCCCACGAGGCGGGCGCGTTGTTCGTGGTCGCCGCCAATCCCATCCTGCTCGGCATAGTCGAGCCGCCCAGCGCCTACGGGGCTGATATCGTCGTAGGCGAGGGCCAGCCACTCGGCAATGCGGTCAGCTACGGCGGGCCCGGTCTCGGCTTCTTCGCGTGTGCTGAGAAGTACGTACGGCAGATGCCCGGTCGCGTCGTTGGTCGCACGGTGGACGTCGATGGCGCTCGAGCCTTCGTGCTCACGCTTTCCACCCGCGAGCAGCACATCCGCCGAGAGAAGGCGACCAGCAACATCTGCAGCAACCATGCGCTCAACGCGCTGACCGCGTGCGTGTACCTCGCCGCTGTCGGACAGCAGGGTCTCGCCGGTATCGCACGCTCGTGTGTGGCGAAGGCCCACTACCTGCGCGACGCATTGCTGGCGACGGGCAAGTTCACGGCACCGTGGGACACCCACTTCGGCTACGAATTCACGCTGGCCTACGATGGCGACGTGGCGCAGATGCACGAGGCGCTGCTTGATGCGGGCTTCCTGGCCGGAGTGAGCGTCGCCGATGTCGAGGGCGAGTGGCCTACCGGCGTCGAGAATGCGGATCGTCTCGTGGTCTTCGCCGTCACAGAGAAGCGCACCCGAGAGGAAATGGACGCCTTCGTGGAGGAGGTGGCCGCCCTGTGACCGAGCACCTTGCAAACACACCCGACGCGGCCCCCGTCCGCGGACCGCGCACGCTCATCTTCGAGGTCGGAGCGCCCGAGTCGCGCTGCGTCGAAGCGCCACCCCTCGACGTGCCCCTGGTTCCCGTAGACGAGTTGCTCGGCGGCCGTGTTCGCACAGAGCCGCCGGCGCTCCCCAACGTCACCGAGCTCGAGATCATGCGTCACTACGCGCACCTTGCATCGATGAACTTCGGCGTCGATTCGGGAATGTATCCGCTTGGCAGTTGCACCATGAAGTACAACCCGCGCATCAACGAGCTTGCGTGCCGCCTGCCGGGATTCGCGGGAGTGCACCCGTACCAGCCCGAGTCGACCGTGCAAGGCGCGCTCGAGCTGATGGTGGGGCTGGCCGATGCGCTGGCCGAGATCAGCGGCCTGCCAGCCGTCACCCTGCAACCGGCAGCGGGAGCGCATGGCGAGTTGGCCGCGCTCATGGTCATCCGTGCAGCTCACACGGCCCGCGGCAACGCCCGCAAGAAGGTCATCATCCCGGACACCGCGCATGGCACCAATCCTGCGTCGGTGACGATGTGCGGATATGAGACGGTCACGATCCTCTCCGACGAGAAGGGTCAGGTCGACGTCGAGGCATTGAAGGCGGCTCTCGATGAGGACGTCGCGGCGTTCATGCTTACGAATCCCAACACCGTGGGCCTGTTCGACGAGAACATCGCCGAGATCACAGCCGCCGTTCACGCGGTTGGGGCGTATGCCTACTGCGATGGAGCCAACCTCAACGCGATTCTCGGCAAGGCCCGCCCGGGCGACATGGGCTTCGACGCGATGCACATCAACTTGCACAAGACCTTCTCCACGCCGCACGGCGGGGGCGGACCCGGTGCCGGTCCTGTGTGTGTCGCCGAGGAGCTTGCTGCGTTCCTGCCTGGCCCGCTGCCGGTCGAGTTCGAGGACGGGACGTTTGGGCTTGGCTGGTCGGAGCACACCATCGGGCGCGTAAGGAGCTTCTACGGGAACTTCGGCGTGCTCGTTCGGGCCTACGCCTACATCCGGGCGTTGGGAGGCCTCGGGCTGACCGAGGTCGCCGAGCAGGCGGTCCTCTCGGCCAACTACCTCAAGGTCAAGCTCGAGGGTGCGTTCGACGTGCCGTACGGCCGCACCTGCATGCACGAGTTCGTGATGAGCGGTGCGCGCCAGAAGCGCGAGAGCGGCGTGCGCACGCTCGACATGGCCAAGCGCCTGCTTGATTACGGTTTCCATCCGCCCACGGTTTACTTCCCGCTGCTGGTGGAGGAGGCCATGATGATCGAGCCGACCGAGACCGAGCCGCTTGCCGCGCTCGATGCGTTCGCCGAGGTCATGCTGACCATCGCTGATGAGGCGGCACGCGATCCTGAGCTCGTGAAGGGTGCGCCCTACACGACGCCCGTCCGGCGCCTGGATGAAGCGGGCGCGGCACGCAACCCCGACCTGCGCTATCGGTCGGCAGGGGAGTGACCCTCGGGCCGTGAACGCCTCGTGGCGACTTCTGATCGATGACGGTCCGGCCGATGGCGCCTGGAACATGGCACTCGACCGGGCCGTTCAGGTATGCCGAGAAAAGGGTGGTTCACCGCCGACGCTTCGGCTTTATCGCTGGATCAGGCCGACGGTCACGCTGGGCAGGTTTCAGTCTGCGGATGGCGTCGACATGGAGGTGTGCGCAACCTCCGGGATTGACGTCGTACGTCGCTTCACAGGCGGGCGGGGGGTTCTGCACGACGATGAGCTGACGTACTCGATCGTCGCCGGTACGGCCGATGGTGTGCCTCGCGGCACGGCGGCCTCCTACCGGATGCTCTGTGAGGGTCTGGTCGAGGCATACCGTGCGCTCGGCGTCGAAGCCTCGCTGACTGCTCGACCCCGGGGCGATGGCTCGTCGGCAGCGTGCTATCTGCATGCGACGGCAGCGGATCTGTCACTTGGAGCACTCAAGCTTTCCGGTTCCGCCCAGGTATGGCACGGGTCAACCGTGCTGCAGCACGGCTCGTTCACGTTGTCCCGCGATGTCGCGCGTGAGGCCCAGGTCTTTCGCCTCGCAGGCGAGGAGTCCAAGCGACTCATGGCTGAGACCGCGACGATCGAGCAGTCGCTTCAGCGCCGACCGACGGATGCGGAGTTGTGTGAGGCGGTTGTGGCCGGTGTTTCGCGTGGACTGTCACTCGACCTTGAGCCTGGCGTGATCTCCGAAAGTGAGCGGGCTTTGGCGAGTGAACTGCTACCCGAGACGGACGCGCGCACGCTTCCGCGCAGGTCGAATGTCAGAACCTCAACGTAGGGTTTACGTCGAGCCGGTGTCTCCGGTCGAGCCAACCGCGTGAACCTGTCCGGCTTAGCCGCGCAACGTCGCAGGTATGCGCTACAATCAACCGACATCGGCAGTTGCGCACAGGAGGACGGCGATGAGCGTGCACGACGATACGAGCGATGCGCTTCTCGACCTTGAACATCGGTCGAACGAGGAACTGCGCGAGCTGCTCGACAACCTGTACGCGGAGGAGCAGCGGGTTTCTTACCGCCGCCGCGTGCTTCACGGCAAGATCGACATCCTTCGCTCCGAGCTCGTCCGCAGGCTCAAGGCCGGCCGAGAAGCGGGCGAAGACATCATCAGCGGGCGGGACGTCGATAGACTCATCGATATTCTGACCAACGACCTTCGGGGCGTTTCGAGGTTCGATGTGGCGTCTGATGACGTGTCCGATCCCGACGAAGACGCATCCCAGGACTAGTTCCGCCAGAATCCCCTCGGACCGGAGAAGCCGGTTCGTGGTCTACGAAGGAGGACGCGTGGCCAGCAGCATCACCGAGCGCATGAAGCAGTTCTTCGGGGACCTCACCACCGACCCCGTCGAGGAGCGCGTGATCGAGTACGTGATCCGTGAGGTCCACAATGGGCGCCGACTCATGGAGGTCATGGACGACCCCTACGTCCGCAACCGCCTTTCCGATGCCAAGCGTGACGAAGTTCTCGAGAATACCGAGGTTATCGACGCGCTCGAGGAAGAGATTCACTCCGCGTTCCAGTCTCCTGACATCGGATTCTCGCACTAGCGCCAACCACGAGGAGGGCGGCTCCATGTCTGAATGTCCCGCCTGCGGAATCGATATAGACCCTTCGGCCACCGAGTGCTCGTCGTGCGGTGCGGTGGTTTCGGGTACCACTGCGTCGTTCGCACCCGTCGGCTCTCCTGACCAGGCCCCGGTCGCTGGTGAGGCCGCGGCGGAGGGACCGGTGCTCGTCGTTCGCAAGGGGCCTCAGCCCGGCGAACGCTTCTTCATCGATCGTCCGCGTCTCAGTATCGGTCGTGACCCCGAGAGCGACGTCTTCCTCAACGATATGACCGTCTCTCGGCTGCACGCGGTCGTTGAGATGATCGGTACCGATGTGCGGGTGACCGACTCGGGTTCGCTCAATGGCACCTACGTCAATGGCGTCCTCGTGGATACGGCGGAGCTCGACAACGGCGATGCGCTCCAGATCGGCACGTTTCAGATGGTGTTCTTCTCGGCAGTTGAAGGCGGGAGCTGATGACAGGCCGCGATTACCTGACCATCGGCGAGGTCGTCCAGCGCTTGCAGGGAGGCTATCCCGACCTTTCTATCTCGAAGGTCCGCTTCCTCGAGGAGGAAGGGCTGGTCGCACCGGAACGCACGCAGGGCGGCTACCGGAAGTTCTCACAGACCGATGTCGCACGCGTCGAGATGATCCTGCGACTCCAGAAGGAGCACTTCCTGCCGCTGGCCGTCATTCGTGAGAAGCTCGCGGACTTCGACCGTGGCCGCATTCCGGCGGAACTGCAGCGTGCCTCGGTCGGAATGACCGCTCCGCTGCCGCTCATCGCCGATGAGGACGGTCCGCTTGTGCTCGAGGACGCGCCAAACGCCCTCGGTATCCCGGTGTCCTTCATCCGCGAGCTCAGTGACTTCGGGCTGGTCGCCATTGCGAAGGGCGATTCGGGCGACGAGATCGCTCGCGCCGATGTGCAGATCGTTCATGCGGCGTGGGAGTTGCGTCGCTTTGGCGTGGAGCCGCGCCACCTCAAGATGTACGAGAACTTCTCGGATCGAGAGGCCGCGCTGTTCTCCCAGATCCTCATGCCCGCTTTCCGGCACCGTTCCGCGGACACGAAGCAGAAGCTCTCCGAGACGCTCGTCGAACTCGGAGCGCTCACCGACGAGCTCAAGAGCCGCCTGCTACGGCGGGGGCTGGCGCGTGTCTTCGAGGACATCGGATAGGGATGGCGGCTGCAGGGGACATCCCCGAGCACGCTGTGCACGCCGGTACCATCACGCACCCTCCGCTCGACGAGATCGGCTTCGCGCACGCCAGTGAGCGCGTCGCGGCCGAGATCCTCGACTTCTACCGTATCCGGTGGGAGTACGAGCCCACGACCTTTCCCATCGAATGGGATGGTAAGGGCAACGTCATCTCAGCGTTCTCTCCTGACTTCTACCTGATCGATTTCGACCTCTACATCGAACTCACGACCATGTCTCAGAAGCTCGTAACCAAGAAGAACCGGAAGGTCAGACGGTTGAAAGAGCTCTACCCGGACATCAACATCAAGGTGTTCTACCAGAAGGATTTCCGTCGGCTTCTCGCACGTTTTGGAGTCGCATCGGAGTCGATCGCTCATGCTGATGGTGGTGGCGTACTGCCGACCGTCTCAGAGGACGAGGAGCCGGGTCAGTGAGGCAGGGTCTGCCGGCAGCGCTCAGCCACGTCGTCCTCGATCAGGCCGCGATCGCACAGCGGGTGGTCGAACTCGGTGAGCAGATCACCAGCGACTTCGCCGGACAAGACGTCCGCCTCGTCACCGTCCTGCGCGGCGGGCTCTTCTTCCTCGCCGATCTCTGTAGGGCCGTCGATCTGCCGGTGACCCTCGACTTCATGGCGGTCTCTCCCTACACGCCCGGCGTGGGTGGAGCGGTTCGCGTGACCAAGGACCTCTCGGATACCGTCGACGGCGCCAGCGTGCTTCTGGTCGAGGATGTCGTGGACACCGGTCTGACCGTGAACTACGTCTACTCCCTGCTCAAGGCCCGTGGAGCCAGGTCGGTTGATGTCTGCACACTGCTGGACAAGCCCGCTCGGCGAATCGCCCCCGTGCCGATCGCATACTGCGGATTCGTGATGCCCGATAGGTTCCTCGTCGGGTACGGGCTTGATCTGGATGGTCGTTACCGCAATCTCACAGGAATCGTGGCCCTGCACGAGGAGGGTATCGCCTCATGAGGCGCCGCGTCGTCTTTGCGCTCATCGCGCTCGTCAGCGTTCTCGTCATAGGCGTCGCGGGCTACATGCTCGTCGAGGGATGGGGGTTCCTCGACGCGCTCTACATGACAGTGATCACTGTCGGGACGGTCGGCTTCCGCGAGATACAGCCGCTGTCGCGGGCGGGCGAGGCCTTCACGATGTTCATGATTCTCATCGGCGTTGCGTCACTGGGTTTCGCCCTCGCGCAACTCGTCGAGTTCTTGCTCGAGGGACACATCTTGGGTTTTCTGGAAGGACGACGTATGGAGAAGCGAATCGCATCGATGCAGGGGCACACGATCATCGCAGGTGCGGGTCGCGTGGGTGCGGTGGTTGTGCGCAACCTGGCGGACGAGCGCGCCGAATTCGTAGTGGTCGACGTGACCCCGGAAGCGCAGGAGACCGCCAAGGAGCAAGGATGGGCCTTCGTGCTTGGCGACGCGACCGAGGAAGACGTCCTGATTGAGGCGGGTATCGCGCATGCAGGAGCGATCGTCACGGCTCTCTCGGGTGACGCCGAGAACCTGTTCGTGACCGTCACCGCTCGCGCCCTGAACGCCGACATCTTCATCGTCGCCCGGTCCTCGCATGAGAGCACCGAGGCCAAGCTCCTGAAGGCGGGTGCGAACCGGACGATCACCCCCAACGTCATCGGGGGACGACGTATGGCATCCATGGTCCTTCACCCCACCGTCTCGGACTATCTCGACATCGTTTCGGGCAGCGAGGGTGTGGAGTTTCGGCTGCAAGAGGTGCAGTTGGAACGGGCGTCCGCGCTCGTGGGGAGTTCGCTGGCTGACTCGCGAATACGCGAGCGCACCGGCGCCCAGGTGGTAGCCGTCTTGCACGTCGACGGTCGCGTGGACGCTAACCCATCGGCCTCGACGGTGCTCGCGGCAAACGAGCGCCTCGTGGTGCTCGGTACGCCCGAGCAGGTTGAGGCGCTTGCCGAGGTAGCCTGCAGTAGATAGTCCCTGCACCCGGTTTCGGGTACCCTGACACCGTCCGTTCACCACCCCGAGGAGGAATCGTGGACCTGTCCACCTACATTCGTGACGTGCCCGACTGGCCCAAAGAGGGCATCATCTTCAAGGACATCACGCCGCTCCTTTCCAGCCCCGAGGGTTTCAAGGCCGCTATCGATCAGCTCGCCGAGCAGTTCGCCGGTGCCGGCGTCACCAAGGTGATGGGCGCCGAGGCCCGCGGCTTCATCTTCGGCGGTGCGCTTGCGTATCAGCTCGGTGCCGGGTTCGTACCTGCCCGCAAGCCGGGCAAGTTGCCGTGGAACACCACCTCGGTCACGTACGATCTTGAGTACGGTACCGACTCACTCGAGATCCACGCTGATGCCATCTCGGCCGATGACATCGTGCTCATCGTCGACGACGTGCTTGCGACCGGTGGAACGGCTGCTGCAAAGGCGCAGCTCGTCAACGAGGTCGGAGCAACGGTCGCGGGCTTCGTGTTCCTCATCGAGCTCGACTTCCTCCATGGAAGCGACAAGCTTCCCGCCGGTGCCAAGGTGGTCTCGCTGATCCACGTCGACTAGACGCAGGACTACGTTCACTCATGCGCCCCTCGCTCAGGTCGAAGTTCGGCCGAGGCGAGGGGCGTTTTGTTGCCGTCGCGTGGAGTCCACCGGGACCGGGCGGTGGTATCATCGGATTGTCCGGCCGCCCCATGTGGGCGGAACCTCACATCGTAGCCGCAAGAGCAGCAGCAGGAGGTCCATTCGCGTGCGGACCCGCCGATCCCATCACATCCTTCGCGCAAGCGCATGTGTTCTCGCGCTGGTGCTCGTCCTCGGCGCGGCGGTCTCTGCCGGCGCGGCGCCTTCGAATGCCGCGATACGCAAGAAGCGCGCGCAGGCCGAAGCCGCCGACAAGAAGCTGCAAGACCTCGGCGAGCAGCTTGAGATGCGCGGCGAGGAGCTTGCCGAGATCGAAGAGGCGCTGCTGGGCACCCGCAAGCGGATCGCATCGACCGAGGTCGAGCTGGAGCGGGCGAGCGCCGACCTCGACCACTCGCAGTCGCTTCTCGATCACCGAGCTTCGAGCATCTACCGCAACGGCGGCCTGAGCATGGTCTCTGTGCTCGTGGGCGCGAGCGATTTCTCGGACCTCGTCAGCCGGCTCGACCTTATGCGCCGCATCGGTGACAGCGATGCGGCGATGGTCTCAGCGGTCAAGGTCGCCAAGTCACGCGTTGAGGCGACCAAACGCTCGCTTGAGACCCGCCAAGCCGAGCAGGTCGCGCTCCGTGCGGAGGCCCGAGACAAGGCCGAGGAGGTCGACGCTGCTCGCGGGCGGCAGGCGGCATACGTGGCGGGCCTCAAGAAGGACTTGAAGCAACTCATCGTGAAAGAGCGGCGACGCCTCGAGGCGATTGCCGCTAAGCGCCGGGCTGAGGCCGAGGCGCGAGCCAAGGCCATCGCGGCCCGTAACAACAAACGCCCGTTCACCGGCAAGCTCGGGGCCCCGCACCCGGAGGTCGTCGACATCGTGAAGCGATACCTTGGCGTGCCCTACGTCTGGGGCGGCACCTCACCGTCGGGTTTCGACTGCTCCGGCCTCATGCAGTACAGCTACCGCAAGATCGGGATCTATCTGCCGCGCACCAGCCGCGTGCAGTTCCATGCGGGGGATTACATCCCCCCGGACAGGCTCGATCTGCTGCGTGCCGGCGATCTCGTGTTCTTCGGCTACAACGGCAGTGCTGACAAGATCCATCACGTCGGGATGTACATCGGGGGCGGCATGATGATCCACGCCCCGTACACCGGCGCGCGCGTGTCGCGCGCCTCGCTCTACGCTCGGATCAACTCGCGCGGGGACTACGTCGGAGGGTGTCGCCCGTAGGGGCCTGACGTCGCCGCGAACGGCCTGTTCAGAGGGGGTCAGCGGTGCCATCGCCGCCGCTCACGTGTGGTATCATGCGCCTACCTTGTTGGATGGAAGCAGGGGAGATATGCACGCGTGAGTCGCATTCTGCTGTCGGGTAACGAGGCTGTAGCGCACGGTGCCTGGCAAGCAGGTGCCGCCGTCGGCGTGGGATACCCCGGCACCCCTTCCACCGAGACCCTCAAGCACTTCGCCGCTCTCGACGGCGTGTACGCAGAGTGGGCTCCCAACGAGAAGGTCGCACTCGAGGTCGCAGCCGGCGTCTCGTTCGCAGGCGCACGATCACTCGTCACCATGAAACACGTTGGGCTCAACGTCGCCTCAGATCCGCTGTTCACGCTCGCCTATACGGGCGTGCGGGGCGGGCTGGTCATTCTGGTTGCCGATGACCCCGGTATGCACTCGTCGCAAAACGAGCAGGACTCTCGCAACTACGCAGCCTTCGCCCGCGTGCCGGTGCTTGAGCCATCCGACTCGAGCGAGGCTCTTGCCTTTACTACGGAGGCGTTCGAGCTCTCCGAGCGGTTCGACATCCCGGTGATCGTTCGCTCGACGGTGCGGGTCAGCCATGCGAAGTCGCTCGTGGAACCGGGCGAACGCGTCACTGCGCCGGCTACGGGCGAGTACGCGACCGATCCCGCGAAGTGGGTCATGATGCCGGGGATGGCCAAGCGGCGCCGGATCGACTTGGATCGGCGCATCGCTGAACTCACCGAATTCGCCGAGACCTCGCCGCTTAACGTGGTCGAGTATCGCGATACCTCCATTGGCATCGTCTGTTCGGGAGTGTGCTACCAGCACGTCCGAGAGGCGATGCCTGAGGCGTCCGTTCTCAAGCTGGGTATCGGCTTTCCCATGGCGCCGAGCCTTCTCTCCGAGTTCGCCTCGCGGGTGGACGTGCTGCATGTGGTGGAGGAGGCCGACGCGTACCTCGCTCGTTCGCTGCGCCAGCTCGGCCTCGTTGTGACGGATCTGCCACTCTTGCCGGCGGGCGAGCTGAGCCCCGGCGCGATTCGGACCGCGTTTGGTCTGCCCGAGCCGACGCTGCGTGAAGCCGAGGAGGCGATGCCGCCCCGGCCACCGCTCATGTGCCCGGGCTGTCCCCATCGCCCTGTCTTCGACACACTGCGACGTAAGAGAGCCGTGGTGACCGGGGATATCGGCTGTTACACGCTCGGAGCGCTCAAGCCGCTGGCGGCCATGGATTCGTGCGTCGACATGGGCGCCTCCATCGGAATGGCACATGGCGCCGAACTCATCGGCGGCTTTGGCAAGCGACCGGTCGTGGCGGTTATCGGCGATTCGACGTTCGCGCATTCCGGCGTGACCGGACTGATGAACACCGTGTACAACGGTGGCGCGGGGACCGTTCTGATCCTCGACAACCGGATCACGGCCATGACGGGGCACCAGGGCAACCCGATCAACGGAATCACCTTGCAGAAGCGCGATAGCCACGAGGTCGACCTTGAGGGGCTGGTCCGTGCTCTCGGCGTGCCACGGGTGCGCGTTGTCGATCCGCAGGACTTCGAGGCCACACGCTCAGCGCTTGAAGAGGAGATCGACGCCGAGGAACTCTCCGTGGTCATCTACAAGGCGCCGTGCGCCCTCCTCATCAAGGAGAAGCAGGATCCGTACGCGGTCATCGAGGAGGCATGCACGAAGTGCGGGGTGTGCATCAAACTCGGTTGCCCCGCCATCGGCAAGGATGAGATGACCTCTCGGGCCTACGTGGACACCTCGGTCTGTGTCGGGTGCGGTCAGTGCGTGCAGGTGTGCAAGTACGACGCGTTTGAGCGCACCGGTCCCTCGTGCGACTTCAAGGGGGCCGATCGGCGATGAGTGCGCGCAACGTCACGACGGTCATGCTCTGCGGCGTCGGCGGCCAAGGGACGATTCTCGCTGCCGACCTGCTTGCCAAGGTCGCGGCCGGTTCGGGGCTGGACGTGAAGCTGTCCGAGGTCCATGGCATGTCCCAGCGCGGGGGTAGCGTCGACACCATCGTGCGATTCGGCGATCGCGTCTTCTCGCCGGTGACCGATCCGGGCATGGTCGACCATCTTGTCGCGTTCGAGATCATCGAGGCCATGCGCAACGTGCACTATGTCAGGCCGGGCGGTCGGCTGATGGTCAATCCTTCGTCGATACGGCCTTTGCCGGTGCTTACCGGAGAGTTGCCGCCGCCGCATGGCCTGCAGGCCATCCTCGCCGAGGAGAACGCGGTTTTCATCGACGCAGATGAACTGGCATGTGAAGCGGGTAGCCCCAAGTCCGCGAACGTGGTTCTGATGGGGGCCCTTTCGATAGGGCTCGACTTCGAAGAGGCCGTCTGGCACGACGTCATCTCGCGCCGAGTGCCGCCCAAGACGGTAGAGGCCAACCTCCGGGCGTTCGCGCTCGGTAGGGAGGCGTGTCAACGAGGGGAGTGCGCACTGTGAACGTTCAACAGCTCAGCGTGTTCATCGAGAACAAAGCCGGCCGCGTAAGCGAAGTCACCGACGTGCTCGGCGACGCAGGCGTCAACATCAGGGGCTTCTCGGTGTCCGACACTGCGGACTACGGCATCGTGCGGCTGATAGTCGATGATCCCGACCACGGTAAAGAGGTGCTCTCGAACGCCGGATTCACGGTCAAGGAGAATCCGGTCCTCTGCCTCGACCTGCCGGATCACCCCGGCGGGCTCGCAGGCGTCCTCAAGGAGGTCTCCTCGGCCGGTGTGAACATCGAGTACGTCTACTCACTTATCGCGACCTACGTGGTCATCAATGTTGCTGATATCGAGCGTGCGGTGGCTCTGCTCTCGGGCAAGCCCGTTCGACTCGTTGATCAGGAAGAGATTGCGCGCATCTGAATAGGCAGAGCGTGCGGGGAAAACAGGAGGTAAGGACATGCGTGGTCGTACGTTGAAGATGTGTTTGGCGGTGTTGGAGGCGGCGCTTGCGACCGCACTCGCAGTGACCCTGATCGGGTGTTCGGGTTCTGGTACGGCCCCCTCGGGTTCGGGGGGAAGTGGTGGTGAAGACACCATCAAGATCGGCGCGATCGTGTCCCTCACGGGGACCTACGCAGGGCTCGGCGCTCCCGAGCAGAAGACCCTCGACCTCGAGGTCAAGCGTATCAACGCCGCTGGCGGCATCAACGGCAAGCAGGTCGAGGTCATCATCGAGGACGACGCGACAGACGAGGCGAAAGCCGTCGCAGCGGCGTCCAAACTCATTGAGCAGGACGGCGTAATCGCCATCATCGGCGCGACCGGTACGGGCCAGACGATGGCTGTTCGTGGCGACGTCAACCGGGCGGGTATCCCGCAGGTCTCCATGGCCGGCGGCAGTGCGATCACCGCGAACTTCGACCCGCTCGTCTTCCAGACGCCGTGGTCGAACAAGCTGGTCATCCCGTTCGAGCTCGCGTACATGAAGAGCAAGGACATCACCAAGATTGCGGTCATCAGTGACACCGGTGGGTTCGGTAAGGACGGCCTAGCCGTACTTCTTGCCGAGGCGCCGAAGTCCGGCGTCGAAGTCGTCGAGAACCAGACGTTCAACGCCGGCGACACCGATTTCTCGGCACAGCTGACGAAGATCAAGGGGTCCGACGCCCAGGCGATGCTGGTCATCACCTCGGGCAAGGAAGCCGCTGCGGTGGTGCAGCAGGCCAAGCAGCTAGGCGTGAAGGTGCCGTTCTTCGGTACGCACGGCAACGCGCGCATGGAGTTCATCCAGGGTGCGGGCGACGCTGCCGAGGGCTTCATCTTCCCTGCAGGCAAGATCCTTCTGCCCGAAAGCTGGGGCGTGGGTACCGAGCCGTACAAGGTCGCTACCGCGTTCGTAGACGCGTACTCCGCTGCGAACAACGGCGAGAAGCCGAGCACGTTCGCTGGCCACGCGTATGACGCGCTCAATCTCATCGTCGAGGCCGCGAAGCGTGTCGAGGGCGATCTGACACCGGCTGCGCTGCGTGACGAGATCGAGAAGACCAACGGTTGGGTTGGTATCGGCGGCGTCTTCACCTTCTCGCCGACCGACCACAACGGACTGAGTGAAGACGACCTGAACATGTACGAGGTCAAGGACGGCGCCTGGACTATCGCCGAGTAGACGCAATCAACCGGCCGGAGGCGGAGGGCGATCGTGCCCTTCGCCTCCGACTGCCGATGAAGGGAGAGCTAACGATGAGGGCACGTAGTCTGTTGCCGCGCTGGGTGGTTGTCGCTTTCGCTGCGGCGCTCGTGGTATCGCTCGCCGGGTGCGGCGGAGCGAAGTCGACAACCGGCGGCAGCGCTGACGCTGCCGACACCTACAAGGTCGGAGCGATCCTGTCGCTGACCGGTACCTATGCTGCGCTTGGCGAGTCCGAGAAGAACGCACTGAATCTCGAGGTCAAGCGCATCAACGATGCGGGTGGCATCAACGGCAAGAAGCTCGACGTCATCATCGAGGACGATGGGACCGACGAGGCGAAGGCCGTGGCGGCCGCATCCAAGCTCGTCGGCCAAGAGAACGTGATCGCGATCCTGGGTGCGACGGGCACCGGGCAGTCGATGGCGATTCGTTCCGAGATCGACCGGGCAGGCATTCCGCAGGTTTCGATGGCGGGCGGAACTGCCATAACGGCGAACTTCAGTCCGCTCGTGTTCCAGACTCCGTGGTCGAACACGATCGTAGTTCCCTTCGTGCTGGGTAAGGTTGCCTCGGATGGCAACAAGAAGATCGCGGTGCTCAGCGACAGTGGTGGCTATGGCAAGGACGGACTTGCTGTCATCAAGGCCGAGGCGGGCAAAGCCGGTCTCGAGATCGTGAGTGACCAGACGTTTAACGCGGGCGACACCGACTTCTCGGCGCAGCTCACCAAGGTCAAGTCATCGGGCGCAGATGCGCTCGTCTTGTGGACTGCGGGTAAGGAAGGCGCGAGTGTCGTCAAGGGTGCCCGCGACCTCGGGGTCACGCAGCCAATGTACGGCGGCTCCGGTCAGGCGAAGATCGAGTTCGCGCAGGGCGCCGGCGAAGCGGCCGAAGGCTTCATCTTCGGCACCGGAAAGAGCCTCACGCCGGCGAACTGGGGCGAGGGAACTCCCGAGTTCGATGTGGTGAACGGGTTCGCTGAGCGCTACAAGGCCGCGTACGGACAGTCGCCGGACATCTTTGCCGGACACGCCTTCGACGCACTCGCTATCCTTGAGGACGCTCTGAAGCGCTCTAACGGCGATACAAGCCCGGCTGCGCTCACGGCATCGGTCGAGGGTACGAAGGATCTGATCGGGTTCGGTGGAGCGTTCACCTTCACCCCGACGGACCACAACGGCCTGACCGCCGACGATCTCGCGCTCTACGAGGTCAGTGGCGGCGCGTGGAACACCCTCAAGTGATGACACTCTCCCGAGAAGGGCGCTGAGAGTTGGCGCTGTCAGATCTGCTGCAGTTCACCATCGCCGGACTCAAGAGCGGCGCCATCTACGCACTCATCGCGTTGGGGTTCACCATCGTGTTCGCGGCGACGGGCGCCATCAACTTCGCTCAGGGTGAGTTCTTCATGTTGGGAGGGATGATCGGGGTGTGGCTGACACACCTCGGTCTCCCGCTGCCGGCAGCCGTCGTGGGCTCCGTCTGCCTCACCGCGATGATCGGTGCGCTGTTTGAGGTGCTCGCCATCCGGCCGATCGCCGACGGTGATCCACTGCGTATCATCATGGTCACCATCGGTGGCTCGGTCGTCTTGCGTCAGGCTGCGTTGCACATCTTCGGCCCGGATGAGATGCCGCTCCCGGCGTTCTCCGCGGGTGATTCGATCATGATCGGTGGGGCGGCGATCGAGCGCCAGACGCTGTGGATATGGCTCATCACCGCGCTCGCTGTGGCCGCACTGTTCTTCCTGTATCGAAGGACCATGCTTGGGCGCGTGATGCGCGCGACGTCGCTGCAGCGCGAGGCCGCGCGCCTGGTGGGCGTCGACACCGGGTTCATGGTGACAGTGTCGTTCGCGCTGGCTGCGGCGTTGGGTGCCGTGGCCGGTCTCGCGGTCGCGCCCCTTA
>JAAXWY010000006.1:71993-74899 GCA_013334745.1 Coriobacteriia bacterium | reverse complement strand
ATCAACCGCGCTTTTCCTGTGCGCAGCACTTCTAGCGCGTGCTTGACGATCTCATGTTCGCCGCAGCCGCCGCCAACGGTGCCGACAATGCCGCCGAGTTGGTTGACCGCCATGACCGCTCCCGTGGGCACGGGCGTTGACCCGCTTTTTTGCACCACGACGGCAAGCGCACAGGGTTCCGTGTTGGCGATCAGATAGTGGAGCAACTCCGGCTCGTGGGACGCGAGCGCAAGGCGCTCCGCCTCCCGCTCCGCGCTCCTGCTGCTGCGCTGCTGAATCAGTTCCGCGAGGATGGAGATTGCAATCTCCTTTGGCGTCTCCGCGCCGATGGCAAGACCGATGGGCGTGTGGATCCGGTCGATCTTCGCGCGGTTAAATCCCTCTTCCTCCAGCATCTTAAACAGCTCAATCGTGCGCCGCCGCGAGCCGATCAGCCCCAGATAGCGCGGCTGTTCGCCCGCGAGCAGCACGCGTAGGCAAGCCGCGTCGTGCCGGTGCCCGCGCGTGATCACGCAGACGAAATCGTATTTAGTGATCGCGAGCGCAGCAATTGCGTGATCAAACGCGTCGCAGACGACCTGTTTCGCCTCCGGAAAACGAACGGCGTTGGCAAAGCCGGGTCTGTCGTCCACCACGACAACGTCGTGCCCGGGGCAGAACCTGGCGAGCTCGGCGAGCCAGGGGCCCAGATTGCGCTCCTCGTCGCGCGCCGGAACGACGATCTCGGCTGGGGGTTCCTCAGCAGGCGCCTGCACAGAGTCTGCCGCAGGCTCGGCGGGCAGTTCGCCCAACCCAAGTGCCATGAGATTGCGTGCGTAGTCGGCTGCGGGCGTGCCAGCGAAGGGCTCGACCTCCGGGACGACTTCTGGCCGCGGCTCAACCGGCGACTCAGCTACCGGCTGCGCGAGTCCGGCGAGTGATGCCTGAATCTGCGCGAGCGTCTCATCCGAGACAGCACTCGCAGGCGTCGCAGTCGGAGCGGAAACCGAAAGCGGCTCGACTACTTCGGATACCGCGGGGACAGGCAGGAAGGTGAACTCCTCAGCCGCCGCCGTCTCCGCTTGCCCGTCCTCGACCAGCGGCTCAGGCGTGGACTCAGGCTCGCCTGGTGTCGCGCTGCCGATGATCTCGAAGATGCTGACCGGCTCGGGGGCCGGTTCCAGCTCCGGTTCGGGTTCCGGCTCCGGTTCAAGCTCGGGCTCCCGCTCGAGTTCGGGTTCCGGCGCCGACTCTGGCTCCGGCTCAGGGGCCGGCTCTGGCTCGGACCCCGGCTCGGGTTCCGGCTCCGGCACCAACTCCGGCTCGGGTTCGGCTTCCGGCTCGGGTTCGGGTGCTCGCTCCGGCTCGACGACGCGAAGAGGGCGAAGCACCGCCCCCATCATCTCCTCGAGAACAGCAGCGTCCTGGGCTGTGGGCGCGGCCCCACCCGAGAGGAACTCGGGCACCTCAGCCCGCGCGACCGGCTGCTGCACCGAAGGCTCAACCGGCGCCTCAACGTGTGCTCGGGACTCGGCTTCGGCTTCGAGAGCGGCCTCCCGCGCTTGTGCCTCGGCTACCTGTGCCTCGGCTACCGCTCGCCTCTCGGCGTCAATCTCGGCAAGCGCGGCCTCGCGGGTCTCGCGCTCTGACCGAAGCCTGACCACTTCATCGTCAGAGGCGAACTCAAGAAGTCCGGCCGAGAACAACCCGTACATGATGCGGGCGACTTCGAAGTCGGTACGACCGGTCGAGTGCGCGAGATCCGCGACCGTCCTCGTTCCGTCGACGAGCAGCAACAGATTCCACTCGATGGGCTTGAGCGATATCTCGAAGGTACCCTCGCCCGGCGCTGTGGCCATCTTGAACACAACGTCCATTGACGGGATCTTCTTGCGGATCCGCGTCCACTCCTCGAGCCTGCGGCTGCCCTCCATGATGATGTTCTCGATGGAAACCGACAGCCCGATATCCTCATCGGCGATCTCGGCGCTGGGGTCGAAGTCGAACTCGCCCTCATCCCAACGCATGAGATCGAAGATCGATTCCTGGATCTGATCCGAGACGAATACCTCGAGGACCTCATCGGTGATGAAGCCCTCTTCGACCAGGATTCGCCCTATGCGGCGACCGTCAGGGCCCTCACTCGCACGAACAGCGAGTGCGCGCTGAAGCGCGGCAGGGGTGATTCGCTGGGCACGAACGAGTCTCTCACCGAGCAGTTCGGCGTGCCAGTTCGACTGTGCAAAGAAGACGTCGCCCTCGCGAAACCACACGCTACCCGTGGCGCCGTCGGCCCGAAGAATGCGCAGCACGCCGCTCTTCCGGCTGAACGTGACCAGCTGGAAGACGTCCGGAAGGCTGAAGTCCCTGAGATTGCCGCGCAACGCCATGTGGTGACCGCTCCGTACGTGGTCTCGTCAGTGCCTGTCGGGCCTATCCAAGAATTGCGGCGATACGTTCCGCCGAGCTGCGCATGTCGTACAACACCAGGCCCAACTTGGCCTGCTTGCCCGCCAGACAGGTCAAGACCGCCCTGTCACCTGCGGCTATCAGCATCACGTACCCGTCGTCCCCTTCGATGAAGACCTGCGAAAGCTGACCGCGGCCGAGTTCTGCCGCTGCTCGCTCGCCGAGTCCCAAGATCGCTGCCGACATGGCACCGACTCGGTCCTCGTGCATCCCATCGGGCAGGGCCGACGCCATGGTGAAGCCGTCCAGCGACACGAGCGCGGCCGCTTGGACCTCCTGGCTCTCCTCCATGAGGTCGTCAAGCGCCTTGGCCAGCTGTTCTTCGCGCGTCGCCTGCCTGGGTGCAGGCGGAATCGCACTCACCGCCGGAGCGGGCTGCGGCGGCGCGGGCTGCGGCGACGGCGCGAAAGCCGGCGGCTCGACTACCGGTACCACGATCGGCACCGCCGCCGTCAGGT
>JAAXWY010000006.1:0-71983 GCA_013334745.1 Coriobacteriia bacterium | reverse complement strand
GGCGCGCCGCTGGCGCCGGGCCAGAAAGACGTGTCGTGGCCGTGCGAGGCGCGTCGCCGAAGCACGCGCGTCTTTCGCGCGGTCACGCTTGGCGAGCGACTTGAGTGAGCTCTGTCCGCGCGCCATGGCTACTCGTCCTCCAGGTCGCACGTGCCGGGTCCGTCGATACGCTCGTTGCCGACGAGTTGGCTGGCGGCAATCTCCGCGTAGAGGCAGTTCGTGGCGAGCAACTCGTCGTCGGCGTCCGATATGAAGAAGTCGGCGCGCGGGTTGTCTGCCATCGAAAGTGCACCTCCGCAAGTGCCGGGAATGGTGGTTTCGGCCATGGGCGTACTCGTACAAGCCCGTCGGCCGACGAGTCGATTCATACTCTCACGAAGGGAATGCCCACACAACCGACCCCGAGGGGGCCGAACAGAGGCTAGACGACGACTCTCAGGATCTCTTCGATGGAGGTCGTACCGGCGAGCACCTTGGAGTACCCATCGTCACGGAGGGTGAGCATGCCCTCCTCGATCGCGGCCCGCTTGAGCTCATCGGCGGACGCGCTCTCGACGGTCAGTCGCTCGAGGTTCTCGCTCATCCGCATCACCTCATGCACGCCCATGCGGCCCTTGTAGCCGATGCCGCTGCACTTCTTGCATCCGCGCGCGCGGTACAGCGTTGGCGGCCGACCGGGTTCGAACGGGAACTCGATGCGCTCGAGCGCCTGCTCCTCGGGAACGTACGATTCCTTGCAGTCCGGACACAGTCGTCGTGCAAGGCGCTGTGCGAGCACGAGCGTGACCGCGGATGCCGAGAGGAAGGGCTCGATACCCATCTCAGTGAGGCGCGTGATCGCGGAAGGTGCGTCGTTGGTATGCAGCGTCGAGAGAACGAGGTGGCCCGTCAGCGCCGCTTCAATCGCGATGGTGCCGGTCTCTTTGTCTCGAATCTCACCGATCATGACCTTGTCGGGGTCCTGACGCAGAATCGAGCGCAGAGCAGCGGCGAAGGTCATCCCCGCCTTCTCGTGAACCTGCACCTGCGACAGGCCCGCAAGCCGATACTCCACCGGATCCTCGACGGTGATGAGGTTGGACTTCGGGTCGTTGGTCTCGTTGATTGCGGCGTACAGCGTGGTCGACTTACCCGAGCCGGTCGGCCCTGTGACGAGAATTGCGCCGTACGGCAGCGTGAGCGCCTCGAGCAGGCACTTCATGTTGTACTCGAGGAAGCCGAGGTCCTTGAGTGACATCATGATTGCGTCTCGGCGCAGGAGTCGCATGACGGCGAGTTCGCCGGCGACCAGAGGCAGCACCGCCACGCGGAAGTCCACCGACTTGCCGTCGAGTACGACGCCGAACCTTCCGTCCTGCGGCACGCGACGCTCGGCGATGTCCATCCCGGAACTGATCTTGAGCCGACTGATGAGCTGGCGGTGCATGCGCCGCGGCATGCGCGTGATCTCCTGGCACACACCATCGATGCGGAAACGAACGCGGACCTCGTGCTCGAGCGGTTCTATGTAGATGTCACCTGCGTTCTGACGAATCGCCTCGGTGATCACCTGGTTGATGAACCGGGCCACTGCGGACTCTTCGCCCTCAGATTCATCTGCTGCGGTTTCGGTTCCGCCACCGACAGCCTGCTCGAGGTCGCCGACCATGTCGTCGATGTTCGCCCGACCCGCCGAGAAGCGATCGATGGCCGACACCAGATCGCTCTCGACCGCGACGACCGGGCGGATCTCCTTGGCGGTGACGATGCGCAGATCGTCGATCGCGAAGATGTTGGCCGGATCGGCCATCGCCACGACGAGGTCTTCGTCCTGGACCTTGATGGGCAGCACCGTGTACTTGCGCATCAGCTCCGACGAGAGCAGCAGCGCGGCGTTGGGATCGATGTCGTAGGCGGCGATGTCGACGAAGGCCAGCCCCATCGACTCGGCGATCGCCTGCGCGATACGGACCTCGGAAGCGAATCCGAGCTCCGAGAGTACGTGGGGCAGCGGCCTATCCTCGGCGGCCGCAACGGCCTCGGCGAGCTGGTCGTCGCTGATGACTCCGGCTGCGACGAGCATGCGCCCCAGCCTCATGGTGGTCGCAGCTGTCATTCGCGTTCCCGGCCTGCTGCGCGGCGTGCCAACTCGGCCTCAGCCGCGGCACGCATGGGTGCGCGCGGCGTACGCTCGACGTGGTCCTCGTTCCAGATGTCAACCGCGGTCGCTCCCTGGCCCACCAGCATCCCGAGGCCGTCGATGACCCGTGCACCCGCGGCGACCGCGTCGGCGAACAGGGCGGTCGGACGTGGGCGACCGTACACCATGTCCAGCACGACCTGGCCCTCTCGGAGCCAGCCAGCCGGTATCGGGCTCGGGTCGCCGTCATTCATGCCCAGCGGAGTCGCGTTGACGATGAGATCGGCGTTCTGCACCGCCGACATGGCGTCCTCGAACGTGACAGCGCCGAGGTCGGTGTTCTTCGCGGCTCCGATGACGCGGTCGATGAGATCGTCCGCCTTCTCGATATCGCGGCTGATCACGTCGACACCTGATGCGCGGCCGAGGATGAAGCCAACGAGCGCTGCCCCTGCCGCACCACCGGCGCCGAGGAGAGCGACGCGCTTCCCCTCGGGCACGAAACCGACCTCGTCCTCGAGCGACTCGAGTAGTCCACGACCGTCGGTGTTGTAGCCGACGAGTTTCCCGTCGACGCAGTGAACCGTGTTGACTGCACCGGCCAGCCGGGCGGCTGTCGCGACCTCGTCACAGAGGTCGACCACGGCAGCCTTGTAGGGCATCGTCACGTTGAATCCCACGAAGGGCAGCGCGCGAATAGCCGCGACCACCCGATGCAGCGAGATCTCATCGGCGACGGGGAGCGGAAGATAGACCCAGTCCAGCCCAAGCTGTTCGTAGACGGCGTTGTGCATGACTGGCGAGAGCGAATGCTCGATGGGCCAGCCGATCACGCCGGCGAACTGCGTCGTGCCGGTGATGTGAACCATCCGTGCGTGTCCCTCCGAGTGCTGCGGTGGCCTGCCGAAAGTCTACGGCAGCGGGGTGCGACCTGCCAGAAGAACGCGTTCGACCTTTCGCAAGAAGAGCGTATGAGGTAAATCGGCAGAAGAGATGGGTGCGATGAGTATCGTCTTGATTCCGACGAGTTTCCCGCCGAGTACGTCGGTGAACAGTTGGTCGCCGATGATAACGGCACTGGCTCGCGAACAGCCCATGCGTCGAAACGCCGCATAGAAGGCGAACGGCAGCGGCTTGACCGCCTTGGCGACCAGCTCCATGCCGAGCTCCTCTGCGACTTTGCACACGCGCTCGTGCCAGTTGTTCGAGACGATGCATGCCGAGAATCCCGCGGCCGGCAGGGCAAGCGCCCACGCCTTGACCTCGGCGGGAATCTCTGCGGAGTCGCGCGGCACGAGCGTGTTATCCAGGTCGATCAGCAGCGTGTCGATGCCCTGCGCAGCGAGTGCGGCCAGGTCGATGTCGAGCACACTGCGGTGATACAGATCAGGGTTGAGCACGCGCCTGCCTTTCCCGGCTCACTCGTCGCGCTCGACGCCCAACCCGGCCCCTTGCTCACCGAGCCTGGTCTGCGCGTCTCTGAGCGCTTCCACCATCGTGTCATTTCCGGCGAGCCGGAATGCTGCCATGAAGATACCGTAGCCCTCGAACTGATCATCGCCGTTGGACCACTTCGTCTCTGCCGATGCACCCTGCTCGGCCAGGGTGACCATCTCGGGCAGGTTCCCGACCTTGTCCTGCATCAACAGCAACTGCGTGAGGTTCGCGAGCATCAGGCCGCTCTGAGGGTTCTTCGCGAGCCCGTCTCGTGCGACCCGGAGCGCCTCGTCCATCATGCCGCGTCTCGCAAGCATGAAACTCGAGTTGTAGTATGCCTGCTCGAACTGAGGGTCGAGGGCCTGAACGAGCCTCATCGTCGGCAGAAACTCACCGAGTTCGTCGACGTTACGACCACCGTAGAAGCCGTGATACAACGGCTCGAGGCGATTCCAGAGGACCGCGGCGGCGAAGGTGCGTATCCCGCCGAGGTACGCGTAGGTGGTCTTGCCCATCACTCGACCGGTCGAAGCCGTTCCGCCAGGCGGTGCGGTGGCGGCCGACAAGGCCTGCCCCGCCAGCAACGCACCCAGCAGCACGAGCGCGATCACCCACACCAGTGGAGCACGGCTCTTCGTCTGCTCGCTCACAGGTCACGCCCCGCGAACAGGGCCGAGGCGGCAATCATCACCAGTGCGATCCATGCGACGAACGTCACCGTCATCCCGGCGGCGTACCCAAGCCCGATGCCGGCTCCGTGAGCGACCGGGTTGATGACGTTGAACACCTCGAGGTTCGGGATGTACCACGGCACCTGCGCGAGCTCAGGCAGGCCGAGGAGCGACACGAATGCGTGACCGACAAGGGCGAACGCCAATGCACCCACGGCGGAGGTGACCGCGCCGAACCGGCACGAGAACATCACGGCGACCGCCATGATCACGCCGATCTCAAACCACACAGCCAGTGAAGCCTGAAGCAGCCGCCACATCACCACGCCGTACGTCGCATATCCGACGACCAGAGAAGCGACCGTGAACGCAAGCACCATCACGCCCAGAACGACGAACATGCCCAGCCAGGTGGCGAACACGTACTGCCACCGGCGCACGTCACGCGAGATGACGTTGAACACCGAACGCCGCTCAACTTCAAGCGGGATACGTGTGACGGCAAGCGCGAGCGCCATGACCAGGCCCGCTGCGTACATGAGCGCGATGGCGACCTCACGGAAGACAGCATCCGCGACTCCGACACCGTAACTGGGGAGTGCGGGGATCGCCATCGCGAGCACGGCCGCGAAGACCACGACCACCCACAGGACCTTGCGCCGAATGGCATCGGCGACCACCGCAGCCGCAATCGCGAGTACGTTGCTCACCAGGAGTCACCGCCTTCCGACTGCTCGGGTGACTGCTCGGGCTCAGTGGCCGCGAGCATACCCGCAAAGTAGTCCTCGAGTGATGCGCGCATGGGAAGCACCGACACCGTGCGCCAGCCACCGTCATCGAGTGCGTCCACGACACCGCGCACGGCGTCCTCGGCCACCGAGAAGACCTGGGTCGATCCGTCGACCGCGATGTCTCCGACGTAGGCGCGCACAGCGTCCGGCAAGGCACCTTCCCCGCGGGCGGTCACCGACATGCGGCCTTCGATGTTGAGCAGCGCATCGATGTGCCCGCGTGCTGCGACGATGCCGCGGTTCAGGATGGTGACCTCATCGGAGATCGCTTCGACCTCCGACAGCTGGTGTGATGACAGGAGGATCGTCGCGCCCGCGTTCTTGAGTTCGACCATGAGGTTACGCACGTCGCGCTGGCCGACGGGGTCGAGTCCCGAGGCCGGCTCGTCGAGAATCAGCACCTCGGGCTTACCGAGCAGTGCCGCGGCAAGACCCAGTCGCTGCAGCATGCCGCGCGAGAACCTCGAGAGTGGCGTGCGCTGCCGACCGTCGAGCCCGACTCGGTCCAGCAACTCGGCGCTCTGCGTCACAAGCTCGGTGCGAGAGAGTCCGCACAGGCGGCCCGAGAGCGCCATCGCCTCCCCTGCCGTCAGTTGGCTCGGGAAGTACGGCGATTCCGGCAGGAAGCCGAGCCGAGCCCGCGCGCCCGGCTTGCCCGCCGGAGCCCCAAGGATCTCGAAGCGGCCACCTGAGGGGCGCACGAGTCCCAAAAGCATCTTGAGCGTGGTCGTCTTGCCCGCTCCATTGGGTCCGAGCAGGCCATGGATGGCGCCCCGTGACACTTCGATCGTCACGTCGGCCACGGCCTCGCGACGGCCGCCGGCGGCCTTGCCGTAGTCCTTGCGCGCATGCTCGATCAGGATGGCGAGCGACTCCCCTGTTGTGGAGACGACCCCGTCCTCCAAAACGTCTACCGCTGTCACCGCTTCCGTGCCCCCTTCGTACGTCGTCGTGAAGATTGTGCTGCGATCAGTATCCGAACAGATCGCGGTACTTGCGTACGGCCTTGAGGAAGTCATCGTAGTTGGTCGCGAACGTCTGTGACCCATCCTTGCTGGTCAGTACGTAGTAAAGGTACTTCGTCTTCTTGGGCTTCGCAGCCGCCTTGACGGCCTTGATACCTGGATTGCAGATCGGCGTCAGAGGCAGGCCATCGCGGCGATACGTGTTCCAGGGTGTGTGTTCGGCAAGGTCTGCCTTCGTGAGGATCTTCGTGCCCTCGGGCAACCCATAGAACACCGTCGAGTCGAGTTGCAGTCGCATGGGGAGCTTCAGGCGGTTGTAGACGACCGACGACACGAGCGGGTATTCCTTCTCAAGCCGCACTTCACGCTCGATGATCGATGCGATCGTCACCACGTCACGAACGTTGAGGTTCTTGGACTCGGCGTACGAGAGATCGACGGTAGCGATCTCCTCGTCGAACTGATCGAGCATCATGCCCACGATGGTCTCGGGCTTGGTGCCTTCCTTGATCTTGTAGGTCTTGGGGAAGAGGAAGCCCTCGAGCGACCCGTCGTGACTTCCCTCGAGGTACGGATGCTCGAGTTCGTAGATGGGCGCACCGTGCAACACCAGATCGAGCATCTCGTCCTCCGAGACGCCCGTGACCTTCGCCACGCGCGCAGCGACCCTGCGGGCGGTGAAACCCTCGGGGATGGTGACGTCGAAGTAGACGATGTCGGGACCCGATGCCAGCTTGTCGAGGACCAGGTCGTAGGGCATGCCGGTCGCAAGCGAGTAGGTACCCGGCTTCAGACTGGTCGCCTTGTCGGAGTTGCGCGCCTCCCAGCGAAACATGTTCGGGTTGGCGACGATACCCTCAGCCGCGAGCGCGATGCCGATCTCTTGCACCGACTGCCCGGCTGTGACGGTGAACTCCACAGGCTGACCTGCCGCGACCGGGTTTGTCGGCCGGTAGAGGGTCTGCCACGCGGCGAACGCACCGGCAACAAGTATCGCGAGCAGAACGGCGACGGCGATAGAGCCGACCAGACAGCCGCGACGGCGCTTGGGCGCTCGGCGGCGCAGTTTCACTACGGGCTCACTCACCTGCCGAACACCTCCTTGGACTTCTTCTTGGCGACGAGGAAATCGGCGAGGTTCGTGGTGAACGTGTGGGAGCCGTCCTTGCCGGTGAGCACATAGTAGATGAAGTCGGTCTGCGCGGGGGCTGTGGCCGCTTGGAGTGAGGCGATCCCGGGGCTGGAGATGGGTCCTGGCGGGAGACCCTTGTGCAAGTAGGTGTTGTACGGGGTCTTTGTGTACAGATCGGCGTTGGTCAGGCGCAGCCGCTTCTCACGCAGCACGTATTCGATGGTCGCATCGATCTTGAGCCGCATATCCCGGTCAAGCCGGTTGTAGATCACCGACGCGACCTTCGGGCGCTCGGAGTCGAGCCGGCTCTCGCGCTCAATCATCGAGGCCATCGTCACAACCTGAGCGCGGGTCAGCCCCCTACTCTCGGCATACGAGTAGTCGAGGCTGGCTGTTTCCTCGTCAAACTGCGAGAGCATGATCTCGATCGCCTGCTCGGCAGTGGTACCCGGCTTGAGCCGATAGGTCTTGGGAAAGAGATAGCCTTCCAGCGAACCCTTGTACACACCCGCGAGCGCCGGGTGTCGCTCGGCGAACCGGGGGGCCTCGTGCTCCGCGAGTGCGAGGAACTCCTTCTTGGGGATGCCGGCGACGCGTTCGAGTCGTTCCGCGACCTGGTCGACCCGGAATCCCTCGGGGATCGTCACGCTGATGAGGTCGAGCAGGGGACCCGTCTCCAACACCGCGATTGCGTCGGCGTTGGACATCCCGGTGGTCAGTTCGTATGTGCCCGGCTGCATCCTGCCGTCGGCGCCGACGAGTCGTGAGTGCAGCGCGAAGCCGTTCGGATTGGCGATCACGCCTGCATCGAGCAGCTTGTTCGCGATGTCACGAGTCGACGAACCGGAGGCCACGCGAACTCGAACCGTCTTTCCGGGTGTGACATCGACCTGGGGGGCGATAAAGAACAGCCATACCCCGGCGGCGACCAGCACCGCGACCACCGCGCCGATGATGACCGCAGCCACAGTGGCCACCGAGATGAGATGCTTGTTTCGGAGCCTGCCGGGTCGAGGTGGTGTGGGTTGCGACATCGCGATCACCGACCTTCGGAATCGCGCGTACGCTCGGCATCCAGGTAGGTCTGAAGGAACAGCGCAGCGGCCACCATGTCGACACGGCCACGCATGTCACGCTCGGTCATTCCCGCAGACGACATCGCCTTGGTTGCCTCGCTCGATGAGAGCCGCTCATCCACGAACGCCACAGGAAGGCCAATGAGCGACTCGATTCGCTTGGCCGCCGAGCGAACCTTGGCGGCCTGCGGCCCCTCGGTCCCATCGAGTGAGCGCGGAAGTCCGACGACCAACAGCTCGACCTCGTAGTCATCCGCGACGCGCTTGATGCTCAGGCCGTCGCCAAGGGCCGCCTTCGCATCGAGAACGACGAGCGGCGTCGCCACGGTCCCGGTCACGTCAGACACCGCGACCCCAATCCGCTTCTCGCCGATATCAAGCGCCAGAACGCGCATACGCCTGCTAGCCGACGCCGAGCGTCTCGCGTGCGACCTGAAGGGCGTCAGCGATGCCGGCCGCGTCCTCGCCGCCGCCCTGCGCCATCGCCGGCTTGCCGCCACCGCGGCCGCCCAACCCGGGAGCCATGGCGCGCACCACGGCGCCAGCGTCGAAGCCGGCAGCGACAGCGGCGTCGGAGCCGGCCGCCACGAAGATCGGCTTGCCGGTCTCGGCGTCGGCGCACAGCAGTACCGCGGCATCGATACCACGCCCACGCAGGACGTCCCAGATCGTGCGGAGCCCCTGCGGGCGGAGCGAGGGCGCCTGGGTGACCACGAGGCGATACCCGACATCGATTGCCTCGGAGATCATGCGGTTGAGCTCGTCATCAGCGACGGCGTCCTTCATCCGCGTCGTACCGGCTTCGATCTCCTTGAGTCGCTTGACGACCTGTGCGGCACGCTCCGAGACGTCGAATCGCGGCACCTTGAACGCCGCCGCAGCCTCGTTGAGCTCGTGCTCCTCGAGCCGGATCTGCTCGTAGGCGTCGAAAGATGTGACCGCCTCGATACGGCGAAGATTCGCCCCGACGCTGCTCTCGCTCACAATCTTGAGCAGGCCGATCTCGCTCGTACGGCCCACATGGGTGCCCCCGCACAACTCCTTGCTGAAGTTGCCCGCCTCGAGCACGCGCACAAAATCGCCGTACTTCTCGCCGAACAGCGCGGTCACTCCGGCTTCGCGAGCCGAAGAGATCGACGTCTCATAGGCGCGGACCGGGTGGTTCTCGAAGATCTTGGCGTTCGCAAGTCGCTCAACCTTCTCGAGCTGTTCGGCGCTCATCGCCTCGAAGTGCGTGAAGTCGAAGCGGAGGCGATCGGGGCGCACAAACGACCCGGCCTGCTTTGCATGATCGCCGAGTACGAGACGAAGTGCCCAGTGCAGCAGATGGGTCGCGGTGTGGTTGCGGCGGATGCGCTCGCGGCGCATGACATCAATCGCCGTATGTACGCTCTCGCCGGCTGCTAGGGTTCCCGTCTCGAGGACGCCGACGTGAGCCACGACACCGGCGTGCGGAATCTTGGTGTCCTCGACGACGAAACGAGCGCCGGCCTCGGTCGTGATGACGCCCACGTCGCCGACCTGTCCGCCCTGTTCACCGTAGAAGGACGTCTTCTCGAGCACGAGCTCGCCGCGCTCCCCTGCTGCGAGGCGCTCGACCTTCTCGCCTGCGACCACGATCGCGGCGACGCGTGAGTCGACTTCGTCATGCTCGTACCCGAGGAACTGGGTGCTCACTGACTGCGCAAGGTCGTTGTATACGCCGCCGAACGTGTTCCACGACTCGTCCTTGACGGCCGCACGCGCACGTTCGCGCTGCGTCTCCATCTCGGCGTTGAACGCCTCGACGTCGACGTCGACGCCCTTCTCGGCGGCGATCTCGGCGGTCAGCTCGAACGGAAAGCCGTAGGTGTCGTGAAGCGTGAATGCGACGACGCCATCGAGCTTGTCGCCGCGCGCAAGCACCGCAGCCAGTTCGGTCTCGAGGAAGCTCACGCCCTGCCGAAGGGTTGCGCCGAAACGCTCCTCCTCGCTGGAGACGATCTGCGTGATCAGCTCGCGGTGCTCGACGATCTCCGGGTATGCGTCGCCCATCAGCTCGATGACGCGGTTGATGAGCCGTACGAGGAACGCGTCTTCAACGCCAAGCAGGCGGCCATGGCGCACCGCGCGGCGAAGCAGCCGTCTGAGCACATACCCACGGCCCTCGTTGCTCGGGATGACGCCGTCGGCGATGAGGAAGGTCATCGCGCGGGCATGGTCGGCGATGATGCGGACCGAGGTTGAGACCTTCTCGCTGGCGCCGTAGTCCGCGCCCGTGATCTCCTCGGCCAGGGACATGAGGTCGCGCAGGATGTCGGTCTCGAAGTTCGAGTTCACACCCTGCAGAATCGCGGCGATTCGCTCAAGCCCCATCCCGGTGTCGATGTTCTGCTTCGGAAGCGGGGTCAGCGTCCCGTCTTCGGCGCGGTCGTACTGCATGAAGACGAGGTTCCAGTACTCCAGATAGCGATCGCAGTCGCAGCCGACGGCACAATCCGGACTGTCGCAGCCCAGCTCCGGACCCTGGTCGTAGTACAGCTCCGAGCACGGGCCGCACGGACCTGTGGGGCCGGCCGACCAGAAGTTGTCCTTCGCGCCCATGCGCACGATCTTCTCGGCGGGCACTCCGACCTCGTTGACCCAGATGGCCTCTGCCTCGTCGTCGTCCTCGTAGATCGAGACCCAGATCCGCTCCGGGTCCAGACCGAGCACCTCGGTCGAGTACTCCCAGGCCCACGCGGCAGCCTCGGACTTGAAGTAGTCGCCGAAGCTGAAGTTGCCGAGCATCTCGAAGAAGCTGTGATGCCTTCCCGTCGTGC
The DNA here is from genome assembly GCA_013334745.1 of Coriobacteriia bacterium. Classification (NCBI taxonomy): domain Bacteria; kingdom Bacillati; phylum Actinomycetota; class Coriobacteriia; species Coriobacteriia bacterium. Next base: position 60,991 of record JAAXWY010000006.1, on the reverse strand, counting down.
CGATGATGTCGATGTCGGTGGTGCGAACGCACTTCTGGACCGTCGTCGCGCGCGTGAAACCAAGGTCCTTCAAGCCGAGGAACACCGGCTTGAACTGCACCATACCCGCGGAAGTAAGAAGCAGCGACGGGTCATCGGGAATGAGCGAGGACGAGGGCTGCCGTGTGCATCCCTTGCTCTCGAAGTAGGCAAGAAAACTCTCGCGGATCTCGGCCGAGTTCACGTGTTGCTCCTCAGTTGTTCGCAATCGGTCGGGGCGAGCCCCTTACGCCATTCCGGCGTCGTCGTCAGATGGTTCCGTACGCTCATCATCGCAGCCGGAGCCGCGGAACAAGGCGCCGTCCTCACTGGCGAGTTGTCGCTGGGTGCGCTGCTCGAAGTAGTAGACGAACAGGCCCTTGCCGGTGGCAGCGACCGGGATAGCGAACAGCATGCCCGGAATCCCGAACAGCGAGCCGCCGACAAGCAGCGAGAATATCACGAGCGTCGGATGCAGGTCGACCTGATCGGACATGACCCGGGGCGTGATGAGCGTATCGGTCACGTTCTGCGCGACCACGATGACGACGATTGCGAGCAACGCTATCCACGGCCCCTTGATGAGCCCCACAAGTGCCGCGATGAGCCCCGCGGCGAACGGACCGACGTAGGGAACGTAGTTGAACACGGTGGTGATCAGGCCAAGCACGAAAGCGTAGGGAACGCCGATGACTGCAAGCCCGACGGTGGCCAGAAGGCCGGTGGAAAGCGAAGCGAGCGTCTGCCCGCGAAGGTAGCCACCGACCACCCGGGTGACCGTCGAGATCAGATGCTCCGCGTCGTCCTCGTACTTCGGCCCGACGAGCGCCGTCATCTCGTGACGCAGTTTGGGCAGGTCCTTGAGCGCCCAGAACGCGATGACCACGGCGAGCACGAGATCGAAGATCGCGGTCGCAACTCCGCCTCCCGTGGCGACCACGGCGCCAGCGACCTCGTCCCCGAAGGCGACAGCGAGCTCCGACAGCCGAGTTCCGGTTGCCGTGATGAAGCCACCGAGCCACTGCGGAAACGCGATGTCGGCGTAGCGTTCTTGCAGCGAAACCACAATGGCCTCGGCTTGATGAAAACTCTCCGGTGACGAGTCGACGAGCGACATGACCTGCCGCACCACGAAGGGTCCGGCGAGCACGACGAGTGCACCGAAGACCACGAAGCCCGACGACAGACACAGGATGGCCGCCACGCCGCGCGACATACCGCGATCGGCGAGCACGCGAACCGGCCAGTTGAGCAGGAACACGAAGATGAACGCGATCACGAACGGCACGAGGGCGCCGGCGATCTTGCCGATACCCCACAATGCAATCGCCAGTAGAACGAGCACGCCGATGGATCCCCACGCGACGAGCGAGGTCTGGCGCCACCGGCGGTAGCGGGCTTCGGGCGTGGTCATGCCCTCGTCACTCCCTCACGATGTTCTCGCGAAGCACCCTCAGGGTGCGGCGCAACAGCCGCGAGACCTGCATCTGCGAGATGTCGAGCTGCCGAGCGATCTCCGTCTGCGTGAGCCCTTCGAAGAATCGCAGGTAGAGCACGCGCTGCTCCTGCGGCGTGAGCTGCTTGAACGCGGCCGACAGCGTCGTACGGTCATCGATCACGGCCATGAGCGCGTCATCTTTGCCCACGTACTCGAGAATCGAGAAGGAGTCTGACCCGTCGCCTCCACGATCGCTCTCAAGCGAGACGAAGTTGTACGCCTCGCTCGTCTCCATCGCCTCGAGCACCTCTTCAGGTGTGACGCCGAGATACTCACCGATCTCGGGAATCGTCGGTGAGCGCTGCAGCCGCTGCGTGAGTGCATCGACCGCCTGATTCACCTTAAACGAGAGTTCCTGCAGACGGCGTGGGACCTTGATTGCCCACCCCTTGTCCCGGAAGTAGCGCTTCAGCTCGCCGACGATGGTCGGCGTCGCGTAGGTGGTGAACTCCACCTGGCGCTCGATGTCGAAGCGGTCGATGGCCTTGATCAGCCCGATGGTACCCACCTGGATGAGATCGTCGATGGGCTCCCCACGGTTGCGGAAGCGGCTCGCGAGGTACTTCACGAGATTGAGATACATCGTGACGAGTTCGTCACGAGCGTCTTCATCGCCCTCAAGCCGATACTTGCGAAACAGGTTCTTTGTGTGGACCTTGTCCCACGAGAGGCGGCGTGACTGCTTATGCGCTCCGCTCCTAGTCGGCATCGGCGCTCCCGGCGCGCTTCACGAGCCGCAAGAACGCACCGTTTTCGCCGGTTGCGAACTCATGCTCGTCGCACACGGACTCGAGGATGAAGCCTGCAAGTGAAGCGGCATCGTCGGGTTCATCTGCCGAGACGCACTTGCTGCCGAGTGGTACCGATATCTCGATCTCGTTGTCGCCGACTCGAAACTCGAAGACGACCGACGCGTCGTCGTCGAACGTGTCGACTGCGTAGACGAAGGCTTCCTCTGCCGCCATCCGCACGTCTTCGACATCGTCGTAGCTCATGTCCATCCGGCCGACCAGCGCCGCTGCGGTCATGCGGACCGTGCGCGCGTAGTCACTGCGCGCAGGAACCGTGAGGGTGATCAGATCGTGTCCCATGAGTGGATCAGCTCGCCTCCTCTAGGCGTCGGTCCCGGTTGGGATCGGGTCTTCATCGTCGAACGACACCAGGATGGTGTCGGTTTGCTCGGACGTGGGCGTCGGGGCATCCGCAGGCGATGCGGTGGCCGCATCAGCCTCGGGTGGCGTCTGGCCGGTGGTATCGACGTCGGTGTGCGCGGACTTGCGCGTCCGCCACGCCTTGCGCACACGGTCGGCGAGATCGGTGACGATCTCGACGGGGGCGTTGGCGACGTCATGCACCGTGCGCGAAGTGGACTCGACGCGCTCGCTGACTTCCTCGAACCGCGTGACGATGGCGTCAACACGAAGCAACTCCGCATTGAATGCATCGACGCTCACATCGAGCTTATCGACGAGAGGAATGACGCGGGCGTCCAAGTCGTCGGTGAGTCGCTTGACCGAGCGTGCCGTCTTCGCCATCTCGACGAGCGCCCAGATGGCCACTGCGCAGGCTATCGCCGCCACCACGAGTAGCACGCTGAGCAGCACTGTTGTGGTGTCCACGGCGCCTCCCAAGTCGTGTTTGCCCGTCCACTCAGTGTATCAGAGGGTCATTCCGGCGCTCACGCACTCTGGTCCGGCTCGCCCGCGCCGAACGGCCCTTCCTGAGCGGCTGAGCGTTGCGGCTCCCCCGCCTCATGCAGCCGGCTGAGCGCGCGAACTCGCTCCGCCTCCCATCCCCGAGACGACGCCTGGAAGAAGGCCCCGGCCTCGAGGCCCTCTGGAAGATAGCGCTGCGCGACGATCGCCTCGGGATAGTCATGCGGGTAGAGGTACGGTCCGTACGACTCGGCGCCGGGACGGTGCCTGTCACGCAGATGATTCGGGACCGCTCGCGCAGGGCCGGAGCGCACTTCGTCGAGCGCGGCGTCGATGGCGAGGTACGAGGCGTTGCTCTTGGGAGCCAGCGCGAGATGAACGGCTGCCTGCGCCAATGAGATGCGGCACTCCGGCCAGCCGATCGACTCGGCGGCCTTGAAGGCGGCGTGGGCGACAAGGACGGCATGCGGGCTGGCGTTTCCGACGTCCTCAGCTGCGAAGATCAGCATGCGGCGCGCGATGAACTTCGGGTCCTCACCCCCATGGATCATCCGGGCGAGCCAATACACGGCGGCGTCGGGATCACTGCCCCGCATGGACTTGATGAAGGCGCTGATGACGTCGTAGTGAACGTCACCGGTCTTGTCGTAGGGCAGGATGCGGGTGGGGCTCGCCTGCGAAACGGCATCCAGCGTCACGCGCCTGCGCCCCTCGGTGTCAGGAACCGCCCACGCGGCCGCGAGTTCGAGTGAGGTGAGCGCGACGCGGGCATCACCGCCCGCCGTGAGCACGATGGCCGTCCGCGCCTCGTCCTCCAGCGTCACGGTGCCGCCAAATCCACGCTCGTCCACGAGCGCCCGCTCGATGAGGACCGCAATGTCCTCGTCGGCGAGAGGCGTGAGCTCGATGACCCGCGAGCGACTCACGAGCGGAGCATTCACCTCGAAGAAGGGGTTCTCGGTGGTGGCGCCGATGAGGACGACGATGCGGTCTTCGACGGCGTGCAGCAGCGCGTCTTGCTGGGACTTGCTGAACCGGTGGATCTCGTCGACGAACAGAATCGTCCTCTGCGCGGAGAGCCCGAGTCGGTCGGTCGCAGCAGCGATAGCGGCGCGTAGCTCCGCGACACCGCCGGTCACCGCACTGACCTCCTCGAACCAGGCCGAAGTGGCACCGGCGATGATTCGCGCCAGCGACGTCTTGCCGGTGCCTGCCGGCCCATAGAGGATGAGCGAGAAGAGCGCATCGGCATCGATGGCGCGCCGCAGCCACGTGTCTTCGCCTACGACCACGCTCTGCCCGACGAACTCGTCGAGCGTGCGCGGGCGGAGCCGAACAGCCAGCGGGGCTACTGCCGCGCGGTTACTCGCCGCAGAGTCGTCGAAGAGCGTGCTCACGCGCTAATTGGCCGCGCGAAGGACCTCGCGCTCGAGGAAGTCTCGCTCGACGAGGCCTTTGAACTTCCAGATGATGTAGCCCTGCGAGTCGGTGATCACCACGTAGGGCGTGTTCTTCACGCCGAGAAGGCGGGCGAGTTCGATCGACTGTTGGTAATCGGCGTCTTTGGAGAACGGCTCGTTGTCGATGTTCACGGTACCGTCGGCCTGTGCCTTGATATACTCGCCGACGTCGTAGGCCGCGAGATCGACAAGCCCACGGTTCGAGTTGAGTACCGAGTTGATGATCTTGCGCGATTCCTTGCTCGAACTCTGCGTGGCATCGTAGAAGTAGATCAGCGTCGGCTGCTTCGCTGCGATGGCCTCGCTGACCTCCTTCGGAATCGCGTCACTGGTCGGGAACGGCTCGAAGACTTCGGGCTCGTTCTCGGAGAGGGCCACGGGGGGCGATGCCGGAGGAGCTACGGGGGCTGCCTCAGCGCCGGTGGCGGCAGGCGCTGCAGGAGCTGCGGCCTCCCCACCGCCGCCACATCCGAAGAGCGTGAGTGCGAGTACTGCTACGACGAGAACTGCGACGAATCTGCGCATTCTGCTTCCTCCCACGAATACCCTCATTGCCCCGCCTTGCGCAGCCCGGCTTGGTGAACCTGCCTCGGCAGGTGGGTGCCCGCACGTAGATTTCAAGCTTCCCTCCGAGGAGGGATACCTTTCCACCTGCGAATCTAGGGCTCCCGGTGAAGAAGTGTTGGTTCGACCGTGAGTGCCGAGCCACGCGCAAGGCGAAGCCTGGTTAGATTCTAACCCGCGCCAGCGACGCCGCCAACACGCACAACCGCACATCCACACGCGTGCGCAGCTTTGAGACGCCGCGCAGCCTAGTTCTCGCGCAGGTGTACGTCCTTGAGCTGACGCGCGGAGACCGCGTCAGGCGCAGACGTCATCGGATCGCCGCCGGACGAGGTCTTCGGGAACGCGATGACGTCTCGGATGGAGTGTGCGCCGCACAACAGCATCACAAGCCGGTCGAGTCCGAGCGCGATGCCGCCGTGCGGCGGCGCGCCAAACGAAAGGGCCTCAAGCAAGAAGCCGAACTTCTCGTGCGCTTCCTCATCGGTCATACCCATGAGCCGGAAGACGCGCATCTGCAGTTCCGGGTTGGGAATACGCAGCGTGCCGCCGCCGATCTCGTAGCCGTTCATGACGAGGTCGTAGGAGTAGCCGATAGCAGCGCCCGGGTCGGACTCAAGCGCATCGACGTGCTCGGCGTAGGGCAGCATGAACGGGTTGTGGCTGGCATCCCAGCGCTGGCCCTCTTCGTCCCACGTGAACAGCGGGAATCCGAGCACCCAAAGCGGCGCAAAGCCGGTGCGCTCGATGCCGAGCTCGTCCGCGAGCTTGAGACGCAAGGTGCCGAGCACCTCGTTGGCCACTGCGCGCTTATCGGCGACCATGCAGATGAGGTCGCCCGGCTTCGCGTCAACCGCTGTGCGAAGCGCGGCCATCTCGTCGTCGGTGAAGAACTTCGCGACCGGGCTCTTGATCTCGCCCTCGCTCGTAAGCGCGACCCACGCCAAGCCCTTGGCGCCTGCGTCGATGGCCGCCTGGTTGAGCGCGTCGATCTTGCCGCGGCTCCAGTCGCCCGCACCGGTTGCGCAGATGGCCTTGATAGCTCCGCCTGCTGCAAGTGCGCCCGCGAATACCTTGAACTCGCTGCCGGTAAACACCTCGCTGACGTCCACGAGCTCAAGCCCGAAGCGCACGTCAGGACGATCACAACCGTAGCGCTCCATCGATTCGTGGTAGGTGATGCGCGCGAGCGGTGTCTCGAAGGTGTGTCCCGCCTCGTGCATGACCTCGCGCATCACGTCTTCCATCATCGCGAGCACGCCTTCGAGGTCGACGAAGGACATCTCGATGTCGACCTGGGTGAACTCGGGCTGACGGTCGGCGCGCAGGTCCTCGTCGCGGAAGCAGCGCGCAATCTGGTAGTAGCGCTCAACGCCGGCGACCATGAGCAGCTGCTTGAAGAGCTGCGGCGACTGAGGCAGCGCGTAGAACTTGCCAGGGTTCAGGCGGCTCGGGACGATGAAGTCACGAGCGCCTTCCGGAGTGGACTTGGTGAGGATCGGCGTCTCGACCTCCATGAAGCCGCGATGCTCGAGCGACTTGCGGAAGCGCTGCGTGACGCGGTCGCGGAGCTGCAGCGCAGCGAGCATCTCGGGGCGGCGGATGTCGAGATAGCGCCACTTCAGCCGCGTGAGCTCATCGGTCTCGATGCCTGCTTCGATCTCGAACGGAGGCGTCTCAGAGCGGTTGAGCACCTCTGCCGATCGAATGATGACCTCGATCTCACCGGTAGGCATGTTCGGATTGTCGGTGCCCTCGGGGCGACGACGGACGACACCGGTGAGCAGCACGACCCACTCGGGGCGCACCTGCTCCGCGGTGATGAACGCCTCGCCGCTCGTCTCCGGATCGAAGGTGCACTGCGCGATGCCGGTGCGGTCGCGCACATCGATGAAGATGAGGCCACCGTGGTCGCGGCGCTTGCCGACCCACCCGGCGAGCGTGACGATCTCGCCGACGTCTTTGGCCGACAGGGAACCGCACAGGTGAGAGCGCATTGAGTAGCGGGCGTCGAGCATCAGGCTCCGAACCTCTCTGTCAGTAGGCGCGCGAGTCGAGCACCGTCGACGGTGCCGCTCGCGAACCGAGCAAGGGCGGCGGGCAGGTCGGCGGCGGTTACGTCCGCTTGGCTCGACTCGCCCATGTGCTTCACTTCGAACACGCCTTCGGTGACCGCACGGGGACCAACGAAGACGACGGCAGACGCATTGAGCTTGTCGGCCTGCTTGAGCTGGGACTTCAGGCTGCGCGCCTGGTGATCGCACTCCGCGGCGATGCCGCTGTCTCGAAGCGCCGAGACGACAGCGAACACCGCATCGGCGGCGTCCTCATCCACGCGTGCAACGTAGACCTCGGCGCGCGCCGGACCGACGACCTCGGCCCCGGCCGCCTCCATCGCGAGCATCGTGCGCTCGAACCCGAGCGCGAACCCGAGGCCCGGGGTGGGCGGACCGTCGTAGGCCTCCATGAGGCGGTCGTAGCGACCTCCCCCACCGATCGCGTTCTGGCTCCCGAGACCGGCGTCGGCCTGCACTTCAAAGACGGTACGTGTGTAGTAGTCGAGTCCGCGAACAAGCGACGGATCCTCGACATACGGGATGCCGAGGCCATCGAGCGCGCCCTTGACCTGCGCATAGTGCTCTCGGCACGGTTCGCACAGCTCATCGCGAAGTAGCGGCGCACCGCCCATGATCTCTCGGCACGCCGGGTTCTTGCAGTCAAAGGCGCGCAACGGGTTGGTCTCGGCGCGGCGGTTGCACTCTTCGCACAGCCCGTCGGCGTGTGAACGGATGAAGTCCGCGACCTTGTCGCGGTACGCCGGCCGGCAGTGCTCGTCGCCCATCGAGTTGATGAGAAGTCGCATGTTCCCAGCGGGGATACCACACGCCTCGAAGAAGCGCCACAGCAGCGTGATGAGCTCGGCATCGGCCGTCGGCTCGGCGGCGCCGAGCAACTCTGCGCCGATCTGCCAGAACTGCCGCATGCGGCCCTTCTGGGGTCGCTCATATCGGAACATCGGGCCGGCGTAGTAGACCTTCGCGAACTGCCCGTTGGCAGCGAGTGAGTGCTCAAGTGCCGCCCGAACGACGCTCGCGGTCGCCTCCGGGCGCAGGGTCAACGACCGCCCGCCCTTGTCCTCGAAGGTGTACATCTCCTTCGACACGACGTCTGTGGCCTCGCCGATACCTCGCGTGAAGACCTCGGTATGCTCAAACATCGGTGTGTAGATGGGCTCGTAGCCATACCGCGCGAAGAGCTCCTGAGCTGTGCGAGTCAGATGCTCCCATGCACGCGCGGTGCTGGGGAGCATATCGGCGGTGCCTTTGGGTGCGCGGGCGTTCATGCTCACGGTGTCGCAGGACCCTTCGTTGATGAGTGCGTCGGCAAAGCGCAAGTGTACCGCGAGCCAGTGTAGAGCGCACCCCAAACGGTGACGCGCACAGCCCTGCCCTCGACTCGCCGCGCACAACTGCCGATACTGCCTTCAGAAGTCGCGAACACGAGTGCACCGGTGGTAAGAATGCAGTCCCCTTCGAATCAGCGCCCCCAGAATGCCAGACCGATCCGCCGCTTCGTCTTCGAGGCGGCGTTGGCCCTCGCTCTGTTCACGGTCCTCGTGTTCGCGGGAATCTACTGGCGGACGACGACTCTGATGCACGATGCAGCGATCAAGCAGGCCGACTCCTACATCGACCTATTAATGAACGCGCGCGCGTGGAACTCTATACATGGCGGGGTTTGGGTGCCTCAGACGCCTGCGGTTGAGACGAACCCCTACCTGCGTGACTTAGGTGTCGACGCGGAAACGAGCACCGTCTCCGGGACCGCACTTACCCTGCGCGACCCCGCAACGATGACTCGTGAGATCGCACAGATCACCGATGGCGAGCACGGCGTCACCTTCGGACTCACCAGCCTGCTACCGGTCAACCCCTACAACGCGCCCGACGAGTGGCAACGTGCCACGCTTGAGAAGTTCAGCACCGACCTGACACCCGTATTCTCCGAGCAGGACATCAACGGCAGCCACGTGCTGCGATCGATGCGACCGCTGCTGGTCGACGAGTCGTGTCTGCCGTGTCACGCCAAGCAGGGCTACCGGATCGGGGACGTTCGCGGTGCGATCTGGCTGACGCTACCACTCGACGAGACAGCCGAGGCGCTCGCAGTGAACAGTCAGGCACTCCTCGCGGTCTTCGCGTTGGTGCTACTCATCTCCGGCCTGGCGGGTTACGCGCTCGTGGGACGTATGGCCCGACGCGTCGACGAGTCCGAACGCGAGCTACAGACGCTTGCGACGACCGACCCGCTCACCGGCATCGCGAATCGCCGAGCGATCGTGCAGCGGCTCGAAGAGGAACTCGCGCGCAGCGAGCGCCTGCAGAACTCGATCGGCGTCATTGAGTTCGACATCGACCGTTTCAAGCACGTCAACGACTCGCACGGCCATGCTGCCGGTGATGAGACGCTACGCACCCTCACGAGGCGCATAGCGGACGTGCTGCGCGAGTACGACTCCGTCGGACGCCTCGGGGGCGAGGAGTTCCTGGTCGTTGCGCCGGATGTCGACTGCGATGCGCTCATCGATCTCGCCGAGCGTATTCGTGAAGCTGCGGCCGCAAGTCCGACGGACTACCGAGGCCACATCATCCCGATCACGGTGAGCGTCGGCGCGACGCTGTCCCGGCCGGGCGATTCAGCCGAGAGCGCTCTCGTCCGAGCCGATAGCGCGCTGTACGCGGCGAAGGACGCCGGGCGCGATCGCGTTCGCACCGACTAGGCGCATTGCGGCACCGCATTCCTGTCAGCTTAGGAGCGGCGAGGCGGCGACAGTCTGCCGTATAGCAAACTCGACAAGCCGAGCCACCTCCGCGTCAGCAAGCTCCGGAGCGGGCACCGCAACCTCGTCGAACGTCCCCTCGAGCAGTACCGGCGTGATGCCGAGTGCGGTCGCCGCACGCTCAACCTCGGCGAGCCAGTCCGCTGGCACCTGGTCTGGAGGCTGCACCCCGATGAGCGCGGCCATCGCGCATGCCCACATCCTCGGCGTTGCTGAGAACGCTTCGTAGCCGCCGCCGCCCAGCGCAACCAGCCGGCCTTCACAGAACTCATCGGCGATCGAGACGAGCGCGCGAACCAGGTCGTGGTGACCCGCGACCGTCTGTCCGAGGTGGGTCAGCGGGTCGCTGCGGTGTGAATCGGCACCGAGCTGAGCGACGATGATGTCCGGGGCGAACGCGCGCAGAGCCGGACGTATCACACGCTCAAGCGCCCGTCCGTAGGCATCCGGCCCCGCAGAGGGCGGCAGCGGCACATTGAGCGCGAAACCCTCGCCGTCGCCTCGCCCGATGTCACGGGATGAGCCCGTGCCCGGATAGAGATACTGCCCCGACTCGTGCACCGAGATCGTCAGCACATCGCGCCGCTCGGCAAATGCTTCTTCAACACCATCTCCGTGGTGCGCGTCAATATCGACGTAGGCGACGCGGGCGCCTGGCTGCGAGGCGATCGCATGTTCGATCGCCACCGCGCAGTCGTTGTATACACAGAAGCCTGCCGCACGATCCCGATGGGCATGATGGAGGCCACCGGCTGGGTTGAAGGCCCGCATAGCGGTCCCATCGAGCACGGCGTCAACGGCCTTGATGCTGCCTCCCGCGACGAGCGCGGACACCTCATGCATGTTGGCGAATCGCGGGGTGTCGCCGTCGCCGATACCAAACGACTCATCCTGAGCTTCTCCCAGACCGGGCGAACGCACCGCCGTCAGATACGCAGCCGAATGCACTCGTAGCAAGTCGGCATCGGTTGCCGGCGCGGGTTCGAGTGCGACCGCCTGCGTGGCCCCATCGCCGATCAAGTCCCAGGCGCGCATGAGGTCGACGGCCAAGCTGAAGCGCTCAGGCAACATGGGGTGACCTGGACCGAAGCGGTAGCGGGTCATCGCCGGCGAGTAGACGAGGGCCGCTCGCGGCCGCGCAGCCGACTCAGCGTGAGACGCCCCTGGCATCGGGAGACCTACCCTCGCACCAGCGACACACCCGCAAGCCGCTCGACAGGCCCGGGAGTACCGTCTGGTGCTAGGGGTACCAGCAGGCGCACGCATACGAGCGCGCCTGCGATTGCGCCCCACTGCGCGCGACGCCCTCGATTGACGGCATCGCCCGATGTATCCGTGAACACGATTCCCATCAGCCGCATTCCACCGGTTTGACCCCACACGCCACACGTCACCGAGAAGTACGCGATGAGCACGAGATACCAGACCGCGAGGATGCTGAGTACGTGAACTGGGACGGAGAGCATGGCGCGCGCAACGGGAAACGGCCAGAGGAGCATCGTGATGACGAGCGCCGAACCTAGATCGATGGCCGTCTGTGTGCGAAGGGCGCCTGCGATGGGACTGTCCGCTCGAGAGTCTTCGGGCATGGCAACCGCTACGGCATGATCGCGGTGCTGGCCGAGTGGCGGCTCGTCGAGCAGTCGGCGTAACAGTCGCCTTCGGCCCACTGTACTGAGCCCGAGGTCAGCGTGTGAGTCGTCCAGCCGGTCTTGATGCCGGTCAGGCCGGTACTACCGGGGCCGGTGCGTCCGGCCTCGTAGAGCCCGGTGTCGGTCGTGTAGGCCATCAGACGCGGGCGCTTCCAGCCGTGCGGCACGGATACGTGACAAGTGCGGCACGCATAGCTGTCGTGGTTGCTCTGGTGGACGTTGTTCGTCGCCACCGCGAAGTTGTGGCACTTCTGGCAGATGTACGGCGTCGTCGTCGTGTTGCGGTTGGTCAGAGTGATCGTGGACCACTCGTTGGGATACGCGGGGTCCACCATCCACTTGGCCGCCGAACCATGCGGGCCGCGGGCCGTGGTGGTCGAGCCCGTGTGACAGTCCGAACACGTGATCTTCGAGTTGCTGGTGAGCTGCACGCCTTCGAGCGTCTTGAGCCAAGCCGTCGTGGGCAACGGCCACGTCTGAGTGACCGTGGTCCCGGCGACGTTCACGAACGTGAACGACGTCTTCATCGCCGTGGTCTGCCCGCTGACGTTGTGGAACGAGTAGTTGCTCGGGTTGAACTCCTGACCCAGGTCCGTGCGCGTGTACGTACCGGAGGTCGTCGTCACTGACTGTAGTGAGACTCCCGGGCCGGCGTGGCACTTGAAGCACAGGTACGCCTCGGGCACGGTGCCGGCCATGGTCGTCGCCGTGTAGCTTGCGGTCGTAGGCTGCGACCAGTTGCCCGAGGCCGCGGGCGGCACGATCCCGATGGCACCCTTGAGTGCGCCACCGGCGTTGCTCGTGTTGATCGTATGGGTACCTGCGACTGAAGCGTGCGGGTTGTGGCAGTCAACGCACTCCACGTGACGGGTCGCCGAGTTCGCGAACGCACCCACGGTCTCTTCGTCGCTGTGCCTTCCTGTCTGAGCTGCGACCGAGTGGTTGTAGGCCGCGGACGCAGGTGTTTGCACGTTCATCGAGCGACCGCCAGCGGTTCCGGTCCCCGTGCCGTGGCACTTGTAGCACAGCCCCTCTTCCGAGGTTGCGGTGGTCGTGTTCTGGCGCGCGTTAGCGGCCGTGGGCGACGACGTCGGGGTCCACGCCTGCAGCGAGTCGGACTGCGACCCGTGCGGGTCGTGGCAGTTCTGGCATAGAGCCGCACCGATAGTGCTCGTGGTCGTGAAGTGACCTGAGTTCTTGTACGCGAACCCGGTCGTCGCCTTGCTCCAGCCCGGGAACAGCGGCGAGGTGACCGTACGGAACGCGACCGGATACGGGATCAGCTGCGTCGCCGAAATAGTGGGCGTATAGCTCTGAACCGCAGACGCAGACGGTCCTGTGTGGCACTTCAAGCAGAAATCGGTAACCGTCCCGGACCACGTGATCTTGGTGTTCGACGGGTCGGACAGGCGCGATGATGCCCACGGGCTGGTTCCACCGCTGGCGACCTTATGCGTGTTGTGGCAGTTCTCGCATGACACCATCGAACCGCTTGGCGGGACATATGACGACTTGTAGCTCGTCACCGCCCAGTCGCTGAGAATCGGCGTTGCCACTGTGGGCGCTGTGGTCTCAAACGAGCCGGTCAAGCGGAGCCTCGTGTACGCGGTGGTCGAGTACGCGCGCAGGTCAGTGCCCGAGACGGTCGCACTGGTAACGAGCGTGTCCCACGTCGCGCCGTTGTAGCCTTCGACCTTCACCGAGAACGCGGTGCTGGTCGGCACAGTCGCCGAGAACGTGAGGTGACCCCACTTTTGTGATCCGCTCGCAGGCAGGATGTCAGCCGTCGGACCCATGGATCCGCTCGTGTAGTACTTGAACACGACCTGGTTGACCGGATCCGCGCTCGCCGTAGCGATTGACGAACCTCCACCCCATGCGCGCAGCGCAGTCAGCGTCTCCCACCCGATGCCCGTCCACGATGCAGCGAGGCCGGGGTTTGCCGGAACGCGTATCCGTGCGAAGCCGGCGGTGCCACCGCCGCGAATCGCGTACAGGTACCCGTCGGACGGGTTGTACATGAGGTCCATACCCTCGCCGGTTGTGGTCCATCCGGTCGGCGCCTTGATACCGATATTGATGGTCGCAGGAGTGCTCGCGAGGTTGGTCACAACTTGGAGCGTGATGGCGCCCGCCGCATTCGGCCCCAGGGTGAGGAGCGTGTCGACGCCACCGGTAGTGACGACACTCATCCGCGTGGAGTTCGTAGACGCAACCTGCGCGAACACAGCGGTCGCGCTGTTGACCCCGGTGAACGCCGAGGATGTCGTCGTGCGGTTGACGCCCGTGCGATAGAACAGCACGCCGCGGCCTGTACCCGTTGTGGTCCCGTTCTTGGCAAGGACGAACAGCTTGTTCGTTGACGGCGAGAATGCCATCGCCGAGCCCTGGCCCAATGTCGTTGAAGTACCTGAACCGTTCTGGAAGGCGAACAGGCCCGCGTTCGTCGGGGTGACGTAGTCACGCCAGTAGATGCTGTTCTGAGTCCCGCCGCGCGTGAAGTAGACGACCCGCCCTGTGGTCGCAGTGCCGGTCGAGTTGACGGCCGAATCAGCGCCGACGCCGAGCACGCCGCCCGGAACAACGGTACTGGTCGTCCACGCATCGGCGGCCGGGTCTGCCGGTGGTGCATAGCGCAGGACATTCGCGGTACCACCCTGGGTGAAGTACACGCCTGGATCACCGGGAAGACGGAACGCGCTCGAACCCGACGCCGTCACGCTCGGTGCTGCCGTCGGCGTGAACACCGCGGTGTTGCTCGAGTTCCACGATCCACTTGCGATCTTGTACTGATCGAGCCGGGTCGTCGCGCCGTTTCTCGCGAAGATGAGGTCGGCCTGTGCGCCCGGGTTGACCGCGTCGCTGGGATCTTCAGCCAGCTTGACCTCGCCGCCACTCACGTTCGTAACCTGAACGCGGGTCTTGTATGCCTCAGCAGTGAACGATGCGGCCGTACTCTCACTCCAAGCAGCCTGCTCCTGGTCGACGTACGAACCGCCGCCAGCGCTCAACGTGTGCTTTGAGGGACGCAGGAACTCGGTCTGGATATCCCGACCGTTCCAGGTGTTCGGCTTCCCGGCTTCCTCACCGTTCTCGCTGTGGCAGATGAAGCACAGGTCCTCGTGGTTTCCATTGGGATCAGGCTTGCCCACCTGGCTACGGTATTCGATCGCCTTAGGGGTCGAGAGCGTGTGGTCGTGGCAGACCGTGCACTGGATCGCCTGACTGCCCGCGTCGACAGTCGAGTGGGCCGAGGTCGTGTAGGTGGTCTCGTGGTCCCCAGCGGTATTGGCGTATGCGCCTGCGGTCGACACTGCGGACATAGCTGCAGACGTCGCACCATGGCAGCTCTGACACTGGGTGTTCCCAACCGGCTCCGCACCGTGGTACGGCGTGTAGAGGTGACACGTGTAGCAGTTCGTATCGTTGCTGCGAATCGCGGCGATCGTCCTGGACGAGATGTCGGAACCCGAGTACGTGTGGCACGTCTCACACGTGAAGGTGCCACCGGCCGACGGCGTGCGTCGCAGGTGCTCGCGCGCAAGTGTGAGGTAGTGGCACGAGTGCTCGTCGCTGCTGCACGCCGTGGCGGTGGTGGTCGGATGCAGTGTATCCGTGTTGACGTGCGCAGACGCTTTGGCGGAGTGGCAGACCAGGCAGTTGGCCGACGGCGGGGCACTTTGTAGCGTCCACCCGCCGTGGCAGACGTCGCAATCGGTCAGCGTGGTGCCACCTGCGGTGACCGTACTCGCGACCGAGTGAATCTGAGGCAGGTTATTCCCGCTGTTCGTGTGGCATGCGTTGCCCGCCATGCACCCGCTGTTAGCGGGTAGCACGGTGTGACTCGCATCGACGTTGCGGTGCTTGGCAGTGGGACCGCCAGCCGTGTGGCAGTCGCCATCGACGCAGTTGCGGTTGGAGCTGACCTCCCACCCGCCGAGCGGAGCGAGGGAGCTCTCGGGGTCAGGGTGACAGTTGGCACAACCAACGGTGCGATACGCCGAGCCATTGCGGCCGTGCTCCCGTGCCAGATCCATGTAGTGGCACCGCGAGCATGGCATCGGCCCGTACGTGACCGTGTCGTCAAGAGACGGTGTCGCGATCGAGATTGTCTGGGACGCAGGCGTCGCGGTATGCACCGACACGATGTAACCGTGCATGGTGTTGTTGCCCTCTGGATGGCACGTGTCACACACGATGGTGTCAGGAACGCCCGCGATGTCCGTCTGGAACGTGGGAGTCGAGGTCGGCCCATCCGGGCGATACTCGTTGTTGAAGTGGCACACCATGCAGGAGCTGACCACCTGCGAGTTCACCGTGGTAGTCGCATCCTTATGCAGGTCGGCCAGGTCGACGCCGGTCGGAGCCAAGCTATCTGTGAGGTGGCAGCCAGCAGCCATGCAGCGGATGCCCGCAGGCGGCTGATGCGACGCGTCGATCGAGGCGTGCTGCGGTGAATTCGAGTCGACCGTGTGGCAGGAGCCTTGTGAACAACTCCTGTCCCATCCTGTGGCAAGGAGCATGTCTCGCGGTGACGGATGGCAGTTGCCGCAATCGAGGCCCTGCTTGACCATGTGTTCGTCGACCGTACCAGAGGCCACGGTCCCTGCATCAGCCGAGATGAGCGCCTTGTGGCACAGCCTGCATGCAACATCGGCATGTGTGACGCCGTTGCTGACGATGTCCGCAGTCGCCGTCTCGACGTTCGAGGTGTGCTGCTCCGCGGTCCATCCGTGCTCAGCCAGTCGCTCGGCATGGCATGACAGGCAGTCTGTGGGGTCTGCCGGCTGCACCTTGCCGGTACTGTTCCTGTGGCACACCTGGCAGCCCGTGTACGTCGTGCCCGCGGTTGTGGTCGATGCGGTCGAGTGTATAGCCGGCAGCGACCCGGCGGTGTGACAGACGCCAGCTGTGAAGCAGTCCTTCTCTTCCGGCGGATCCATGCTGTGGGTCGTGTCGATGCCCGCGTGAACCGGGTTCACGTCGAGCGACGAGTGGCATCCGGCCTGATCACACTCACCGGTCCAGGTGGTGAACGAATCCGGGACGATCGCGGTATGGCACGTCGTGCAGCTATTGGCATGCTGTGGACCGAGCTGGAACGTACCGTGGCAATCCGAGCACTCCACGCCGGTGATCACAAACTGCGGATAACTGGCCGGATTGATGGTGATGGTTCCCGTCTGGGCGCCGGTGTGTGGGCCATCCGTGTAGCCATGGGTGTACGGAGCATGATCGGCGTGGCATTCCGCCGCCGAGCAGTCCTTGGTCGGCACCTTCTCCGTGCTGTTGCGGCGGTCTCCGTGACAGATTGTGCACGACGAGTACGTCACGCCTGCAACGGTAGTGGTCGCCGAGGAGTGCATGGTCGCGACGCTCACCGACGCCAAGTCCTCGTGGCACCCGGCCGCAAGACACGTCGCCGTCGGACTCGGGCTATGCGACGCATCGAGGGAGTCGTGCATGGGTTCCGGGCTGCCGACCGTATGGCAGCCGCCCTGTACGCAGCCATGATTCCACTGCGGGATCAGCGTGTTCTTCGGGGTGGGGTGGCACGTGGCGCAGCCATCGGTCTGAAGATGCCCGGCATTGCCGGTTGAGGCGGTCAGGTAGTTGACGACCATCTCGTGGCACATCGAGCACTCGTACGGGCCATAGGTGACCGAGGAGATGGTGATCGTCTCCGAGGCGGGGGTTGCCGTATGGCTGTTGCCTTCGGTGAGTCCACTTTCATCGATGTGCGTATGCCCTGCGTGGCAGACCAGACAGCTACGAGTCGTCGGCACGCTCGGGCCATGACACACTCCACAACCCGTATAGGTGACAGTGCCCTCCCCTGCGAGTCCGCGAACGATGCCGGCGAACGATCGAACCACGTCGATGCGCACAGTGAGTGCGGCCGGATTGGGCACGGTCGTCGACGCGGTGGAGTGCAGCACCGCAAGATTCGTAACGTGACACCCGGTGGCGTCGCATGCCGCGGTGTCCTGCCCCTCGTGCGCAGCATCGACGCCGGCGTGCATCTCGGTCGCGGACCCTACGACGTGGCAGCCACCCTCGACACAGCTGGTTGCACTCCAACCGGAGGTGAGTGTGTTTCGCGGCGACGGGTGGCAGTTCGCGCAACCTGCCGCGGTAGAACTCGAGGACGGCTTCTCGTGCTCCGCGCCCAGTTCCAGGTCGTGGCAGTCGGAGCACTCAAGCGGCCCGTAGGAGACAGAGGTGATGGTGATGGTCTGAGACGCGACCACGCCCGTGTGAATGGTGGCCTCGTAGTCGCCAACACTCGGCGCATGCACGTTGTTCTGGCCACTTCCGTAGCCATCGCCGTGGCAGGTGTAGCACGCGGCGCCACTCGACTCCAGGTGTGCAGACACCGTCGACGGAAGACGCAGGACATTCTGGGCGGGCTCGCCGGTGGTTCCATCGCGGCGCAGTCCGACTACGAAATCGCTCGCCGAGACCGGAGTGTACACCTCCCCGACGCTATCCCAGCCAGAAGCGCTATCCGACGTGGTGTGACACGTGAAGCAGAAGTGCCTGATTGACGACGTATCTGTGGTCGCAAGCGACCGGCCACGCTCGTCAGAAATCATGCTCGCGTTGCCACGCTTGGAGCCGTGCGGGTTATGGCACTCATAGCACGGAAGCGGTGCGCCTATCGGCAGGTCGCCACCGGAAGTGATCACTCGATGCCCGGCTGTGGCATCTCCCCCGGTGACAAACTGCTCGATGTTGACCGGTGCAGTCGCGAATCCACTAGGAATCGCGTTGCCGTGGCAGTTCAGGCAAGCGGCCGCATAGGTACCATTGGCCTGATCGGATGCCAGGGTCGATGCACTCGACGGGCGGAAGGTCGCAAGCAGGCCGTCGTAGACGTTGGCCCCTCGATGCGAAGCATGGCAGTAAAGGCAATCGCCGGCACCCCTTCGAATCGGGGAGCCAGCGGACGGGGTCTGCGTCGTCTCGGGGATGAGTCGGTGCAGGTTGCTCTCCGAGTCGTATGTCGTCGGACCCGGCCAGGTTCCGGCGATGGGATAGCCGGTCGTATCTCGAGTTGGACTTGAGGTCGAGGGATAGCCGGTGCCGTACCAGTCGCCGCTCGTGGTGTGACAGGCGTAGCACATCTCGTTGCCCGCCGACGCGACTGAAGTGCCGTTGATCGTCTCGGCGGGAATGCGACGGGCATCAAGCGACGAGCCATGGACCGCGTGGCATGTATCGCAACCGCTGATCGAGGCAGGCAGTGTCGGGGTTGTCTCGAACCGGTGCCCTGAGGCAAGACCGAACGCGTCAGAAGTGCCGCTTGCCACGTTCGCGGTATTGGAATTGCGGCCATCGTGGCAGGTCAGACACATGATGGTTGACTGCGATGCTCCGACTTCCCAGCGATAGAGACTCGTGTCCGGGTCGGCCTCATGCACGCTGTGGCAGTTCATGCACATCCGGCTATCGACGCCGGGTGTGATGTGCGGCGACTGCGCCCACATCGCAGCTACCGGTCCTGCAGCCGCGGCGCTCGACGGATCTCCAAGTGCGTTGACGGCCACAACTCGGAAGTAGTAGCCGATACCGGGGATGCCGGTGTCGTAGACCGCCGAGGTCCCGGTCGTTTTCGCAATCAGCTGGAACGGACCATTTGCGGGGTCAATCGAAACGTAGACCAGATACCCCGTCGTCTGCGGATCGGTCGAGGCTATCCACTCGAGAGTCGCTACGACCGGTGCCTCATCACCCGGTGTGACAAGCAAAGACGAGGGAGGAGTAGGCGCGATTGCAGCTGCGATAATCGGGATCAGACAGACCAAAGCCAGCGCTGCGGCAAGCGCAACCGCAACCCTGGTGGCTCTCTTCCGATCAGCAGTGAATCGACGGGCCAAGTGTCTCCTAATCCGATCGTCCCGGCCGTTGAGAGATGCACCGTCCGAACGTGGACACGACAAGCCTGCTGACGAGCGCCCCATTCCCGCCAACAACAGGTACATCTACCTCGGCAATTGTATCATGAACCGGCATAAATCTGTGGCTCCAGACTGGGGAAATACACGCTTTCTACACAGCAAAGCTGAAGCCAGCTTAGTGCGTTAGATGGATTCCCAGGAGCATCGCAGAAAACCGCTGGTCAAGGGCGCGAAAAGCTCGGATGCTCGGCTTATCGAGGCCAGAAGAAGTTGACCTTCGACTCATGCGCAATCGTGGTGTCCGGCCCATGCCCGGGATGGACGGTCGTCTCAGGAGGCAGAACCGCAAGTGATTGCGCAATCGAAGTAGCCAGATCGCGCGCGCTTCCACCAGGGAAATCGGTCCGCCCCACGCTCCCCGCAAAGAGGGTGTCACCGGAGAAGAGATGAATCTCGGGGCCCGAGTCCGTGGCCAGGAGGCAGATACCTCCGGGCGTATGTCCCGGCGTGTGCAGGACACGCAACTGCAGTCCCCCGGACACCAGCAGGGCTCCATCTTCGAGCAACATCGCGGCCTGTGGGCAGGAGTGATGAAATCCGAACTCGGCGCCGCCGTTGGTCCGTGGAGACTGTGCATCAAGCGCGTCGAGCGGATGCGCGGCGAGCGGCGCTTTCGTGAGATCGGCGAGTTCGGTGACGCCCCCGATGTGATCGAAGTGCCCGTGAGTCAGCAGGATCGCGTGGACACCGCGGTCGCCGACAGCCTCAAGTACGACTTGAGCCTCACCGCCGGGGTCGATCACGAACACCGGTGAGCCGGCATCGTCTCCGACAATCCAGCAGTTCGTCTCAAGCGGTCCCAAGGCAAGTCGTTGAATGCGCATCAGCGGTCGCCACGGCGGCGCTGTGATGCCTCCCCGGGCATCATGCGCCGCGCATCGAACACTCCGTTGACGGCCTTGACCTCGCGCAGCACACCATCCAATCTGGAGAGGTCGCCGGTCTCGAAGAGGAACCTCATGTCGACCAGTCCGTCGCGGTGCGTCGTCGTGGACGAAGCGAGTATATTGACGCCAGATTCAGCAAGTGCCGAGGTCACGTCCTGCAGAAGGCGCAGTCGATCAAGCGCCTCGATGAAGATTTCGACCTGGTAGGTCGACTCGCTGCCAAGGTCCCAGTCGACGTCAATGAGACGCTCGGGTGACGCAAGCAGGTCAGCGGCATTCGGGCAGTCGGCACGATGTACTGAGACTCCCCTGCCTCGGGTGACGAACCCGATAATCTTGTCGCCGGGCACGGGCGTACAACACCGAGCGAGCCGGACGAGCACATCATCTATGCCCTTGACCTTGATGCCTCCGCCCTGTTTACGGCGCTTGCTTCGAGGTGCCGTCATGGGTTTGTCGAGCGTAAATTCCTCAACCTTAGGTTCAGGTTTAGGAACGTCGCCTTCCTTCGCCATGAGCTTCAGGAGCTTGGTTCCAACCTGTTTCGCCGAGATCTTGCCTGCGCCGATGCCGGCAAGGATGTCCTCGGCGTGCGCGTAGTTCATCTCCTTGGAGACCGAGTCAATCGCCTTCTCGGCGGCCTTGCTGCCTATGCCAAGACCGTGCTTTCGCATGACTTTGGCGAGCTCATCACGCCCGCGAACCAAGTCGTCCTCGCGGGTCACCTTGGAGAAGAAGTTGCGGATCTTCGACTTCGCCGAGGACGTCTTGACGATGTTGAGCCAATCGCGCGACGGTTTGGAGTTCTTGTTGGTCAGGACCTCGATCCTGTCCCCCATCTGCAGTTCGTAGCCCAACGGCACGATCGAGCCGTTCACCTTGGCTCCGACGCAGTGGTTGCCGACTTCCGTGTGAATCGCGTACGCGAAGTCGATGGGCGTGGAGCCGCGCTTCAGGCTGATGACGTCACCCTTGGGACTGAAGACGAAGACCTCCTCCTCGAAGAGGTCGATCTTGAGTGCCTCCATGAACTCCCGCGGATCCTTGAGTTCGGTCTGCCACTCCAGCATCTGGCGCAGCCACGCCAAGCGCTCATCGAAGGCGTCCTCGCCCCGCGAGCCCTCCTTGTAGCGCCAGTGCGCAGCCACGCCGTACTCCGCGGTACGGTGCATGTCCTCGCTGCGGATCTGAATCTCCAGAGGGCTGCCTGAGGGCCCGATGACCGTCGTGTGGAGCGACTGGTACATGTTGAACTTGGGCATCGCAACGTAGTCCTTGAAACGCCCCGGCATCGGCTTCCAGATGGAGTGGACCGTGCCAAGCGCCCCATAGACGTCCTTGACCGAATCGACGATGACTCGCAGCGCGATGAGGTCGTGGATCTCGTTGAAGTCCTTCCCCTTCTGCGTCATCTTCTGATACACGCTGTAGAGGTGCTTCGGGCGGCCGGAAATCTTGGCCGTGATCCCTACCGCCGAGAGCTCGTCATCGAGCTGATGGATGACCTGGGCCGTGTAGTCCTCGCGTGCCTTGCGACTGTCCGCCACCATGCGGCTGACCTGGTGGAACTTGTGTGGCTCGAGGTAGTAGAAGGCGAGATCCTCGAGCTCCCACTTGATGCTTGAGATGCCGAGCCTATGCGCGAGCGGAGCGTAGATCTCCATGGTCTCGCGGGCCTTCTCGATACGCCGCTGCTCGGGCAGCGCAGCAAGCGTGCGCATGTTGTGTAGCCTGTCAGCGAGCTTTATGAGAATGACCCGGATGTCCTTGGCCATCGCGATGAGCATCTTGCGCAGGTTGTTGCTTTGCGCCTCCGAGAGTGACTCGAACTCGATCTTTCCGAGTTTGGTGACCCCGTCGACCAGCTCGGCGACCTCATCGCCGAACCGCTCCCTGACCTCTTCGATGGTCGCCTCGGAGTCCTCGACGGTGTCGTGCAGCAGCGCCGCTTTGAGCGTAGCCGTATCCATGTGCAGCTCGGCGAGAATGAGTGCGACCTCGATGGGGTGATGCACGAACGGCTCGCCGCTCTTGCGCATCTGACCCGCATGGGCCGACGTCGCGAAGTCGTACGCCTCGTCGAGGCCGGTGAGGTCTGCATCGGGATTGTACGCGCGAACCTGCGCTTCAATCTGCTGGAGCGTCGCTGGCATCCATGTCCTTCGCGCGGCGGGAGTGTTCTCGGGGCATAGTGTAGCGCGGTAGTGCGCCAAGCCCGAAACGGTGCGTCCCTAGGAGCTTGGGAGAATGGGCCGATTGAACCTCGCCAGCAGGTCATCGGTCTCGGCGGTCATCGCCCACGCCTTGAAGTCGGCGAATTCGGCGATCTCATCGAGACCCTCCGCGTAACGCGCCGAGGACTCGAGCTCGACCTTCGATTCTCCGGGGAGGAACGTGAGCCGCCGATACGCGCCGTGGCCCTCGCCCGTCACGAATCCCAGGTCCCGGAAGACGCCGAGCCCGGAGGAGACTCCGCGCTCATCGAGCGCGAACTGTGGACGTCGACGACGGCACCGCTCCGAGAGCTCGGCATTGGTGACCTCGAAACCCGGCCCCTGATCTGCCGAGATGTCACGGAGCTCGGCGTAGAGCGTCGCCATGTCGTCTCTCGATGGTGCGAGCGACGAGAGGATCATCTCGTTTATCCGAGCATCCTTCGCTCCAAATGCCAGATGGATGCGCGCCATCGCGCCGTCGCGCCCCGCGCGACCCGACATCTGGTTGAACTCGACCGCGTTGAAGGGCAGATGGTACAGCACGACGTTTCTGACGTCGGGGATGTTGACCCCCTCACCAAAGGCGCTGGTAGCGACGACAAACGTCACCTCGGAGTTGCGAAATGCGCGCTCCACCGCATGCCGCATGGAACGAGACATACCGCCGTTATAGAACACGGTGCGCATGGCGATCGACGGCACGCGTTTGCGGATCATTCGGGCGAGCTTCACGGACTGCTCACGCGAGTTCACGTAGACGACTGTCTTTTCATCTCGCGCCGCGAGCGCCGTGAGAAAGCCATCCTTATCGGGAACGTCACGCCGGTCCTCGACACGCAGGTTGTCACGTACCGTTGGGTCGAGAACCGTTGACTCGATCCCCAGCGAGCTGCGTATCGTCGTCGCCGTCGCATCGTCCGCGGTTGCTGTGACCGCGAGGACTGTTGGATGCCCGAGCGCCTCCACGACTTCGCCGAGCCGCGCGTACGCTGGCCGGTGGCCGGCGCGCGACATGCCGACGTGGTGAGCCTCGTCGACGACGAGGAAGCCGATGCGCCCGCTGTCCGCGAATCTAGCCGAGTGGATGTGCAAGAACTCCGGAGTTGTCAGGACGACGTCCAGTTCACCGGCTTTGAGCTGGGCGAATGCCTCATCTCGCTCACCGAGGGATGACTCACCCGTGACTGTGCGCACCGTGAGGCCAACGTCGGAGAAGGCCTCGCCGAGATGGAATGACTGATCGGCCACCAGCGCACGAAGCGGATAGACGAACACGCTCGCCCGGCCGCCGAGAAGCGCTGTTCGCGCTGCATGAAGGTGAAAGATGAGCGACTTACCGCGGCCCGTCGCCATGACCGTGAGGGTGCTTCGCCCCGCCTCCAGGTGGTCGAGCGAAGCGACTTGCGCGTCGTGGAGCGGGCGGTCGCCGATGAACGTGCGGGTGAGCTCGGCCGACAGCTCGGGCGTAGACAGCGACGCGAGCTCCGCCCTGCGCTGGGCTCGCTCGGCAGCGCGAAGGTCGTCGGTGTCACGTGCGTCCCGCTGCGACACCAGAACGTTGACGCCCAGCGAGCGGTCACCCTCGCCCCCGGTGACCTCGGTAACCTCGCAATCGTAGGCGACGCCGGCGTCGATCGTCGCTGCGAGAGCCGAGGCGAGCCTGCGATTGAGGAAGCCGACCTGGTCGCCGTGAGCATCGAACAGGGCGATCGCGTTGGAGTCGTACGGATTGTCCGGCTGACGAACCACTCTGAGCGGCGATCCGGCCGCGAGTCGTCCGAGGACGTCCTGTCTACCTTCGAAGGTCACCCCTGCGAGTTTGGTGTGGAAGGATGGGGCGTCTGCGATTCCCGCGTACTCTTCGCGGGCGAGAATCTCGTCGGCGTGCGCGAAGATGTCCTCGACGAGCTCGTACGCAGGTGCATCCGCATCGGGCGTGTGGCGCTGGAACTCCCGCACCATGAGCTGCACACGAGTTCTACCGCGCCACTCGTCAACCGAGATCTGATACGCCAGATCGACAGCGGCATCATGGTTGACGAGTTCGTCGATCTCGCCGCACCGAAACGCTATCGCAGGCACGGTGACGACACCGTCGTACGCTGAGAACCGAAGGTGGTTGTTGGTTTTGCCAACCTTGGAACGCCCGTTCATGAATACGCCATTGCTTGCGAACAGCGGCGACCGGTTCCCGTGGCCAAACGGCTCGAGCTGCGAGAGCTCGGCCCCCAACTCGACGCTCACGTCCTCGAGCGCGACCTCCGCATCGACGGTCATGAGTGAGTCGAACTGCTCGGCGGGCAGCGCGTCCAGGTGTTCGAGCAGACGCGTCCGAAACTCGTCCACGCGATCAGCGGATAGCGTGCACCCCACGGCCGCAGCATGGCCGCCATAACGCTCGAAGATGTCCGAGCACGACTCGAGCGCTCTGAAGAGGTCCACGGACCCTACAGAGCGTCCTGAGCCACGCGCAACGCCATCCTCGACGGTGAGAAGCACGGTGGGCACACGGTAGGCGCCTACGAGCCGAGACGCGACGATACCTTTGACACCCTCATGCCACCCCTCGCCTGCTAACACCAGCGCGCGCTCGCCGTGGTACGTGCGCTCTGCAAGCGCGCGTGCGGCTTCACTCAGGTCCGCCTCGACTTGCTGGCGCACCTTGTTGCACTCGTCGAGTGCCGCCGAGAGTCGCTCGGCCTCTGCGGGGTCATCGGTAAGCAGTAGGTCGAGCGATATCTGGGGGTCCGCCATGCGCCCTGCCGCATTCAATCGCGGAGCCAACACGAAGGCCACACTCTCGGCGGTCATGGACTCAGGAGTCGCGCCGCCCACGGCCGCGAGCGCGGCGATACAGGCGCGCGAGGACTCCCTCATGCGGGCGACACCGTCCGCAACCAGCGCGCGGTTCTCCGCTGTCAGCGGAACGATATCGGCAACCGTGCCAAGCGTGGCGAGGTCGGTGAGCCGACGCCACCCGTCGGGCTGCGCAAGCCGCGTACCAACCGCGTGCACCAACTTGAGGGCGACGCCCGCGCCTGACAGGTCACACGAGCCGCACGTCGCGGGCTCGAGCTTGGGGTTGGCTACGGCGACCCCTACGGGGACGCCGTCTCCGGGCTCGTGGTGGTCTGTGACGACCACTCGCACGCCCGCCTCAGCGAGCATAGCCACCTCAGCTACAGACGAGATGCCGCAGTCCACGGTCACGACCAGCGCAGGCTCACACTCAAGCACACGCGCTATCGACGCCTCCGAGAGGCCGTAGCCCTCACGAAAGCGGTGAGGGACGATTGCGGACACGTCCGCGCCGAGCGCCAGCAGCCCCCGCGTCGCGACCGCAGCCGCAGAGATGCCGTCCAGGTCGAAGTCGCCGAACACGACGATCCGCTCACCAGCGCGAACTGCCGCGGCGACCTCATCGGCGGCCGCCGTCATGCCCGGCAGCAGCTCCGGGTCGAGCCAGTCTCGGTCCAGGCTGGGCGACAGGAAGTGATCCACCGCCTCGGCGGTGAGATGTCCACGCGCGACAAGCACACGCGCAGTGACCGGCGACAGACCGGTTGCGTGCGCGAGTGAGGCGACCGTCTCGGGGTCAGCCGGGGCGACCGCCCAACGCTTGGTCGAGCAGGAGTCAGTCATGTCCACACCTTAACTGACGGGGCCGACACGATGTCGTGCCGGCCCCGGATCGCGTTCAGTGATGCGAGTCGATCTAGTTGGCGAACTTCTTCGCCAGGGCCTTGTACTTGGGCTCGGTCTCTTTCCACATGGCATACAGCGGAGCTGCGACGCCGATGGAGGAGTATGCACCGACGCCAAGGCCGATGGTGAGCGCAAGCGCGAAGTCCTTGAGTGTCGAACCTCCGAACAGGAGCATAACGACAACGGGAATCATCGAGGTCAACGTCGTGTTCAGCGAACGAACAAGCACCTCGTTGATCGACTCGTTGGCCATGCTCATGAACGACTGCTTCACGAGACCCTGCGAGTTCTCCTTGATGCGGTGGAAGACCACGATGGTGTCGTAAAGCGAGTAGCCAAGGATCGTGAGAAGTGCGGCCACGGTGTTCGGGGTGACCTCGCGGCCGACCAGCGCGTAGATGCCCAAGGTGATTAGGATGTCGTGAGCAAGCGCGACGATAGCCGTGATCGACATCTTGTACTCAAACCGAAGCGAGACATACAGCAGAATCGCAAGGATCGAGAGGCCAAGGGCCAGCATGGCGCTGTTGGTGATGTTCTTGCCCCAGCCCGGTCCGATCGTGGTCACCTGCAGCGTGTCCGCGGGCAGCCCGGTGGCCTTCGCAACCGCAATGGCGTCGGTATTGGACTCGATCGGGTCGGTGACGTCGGTGCGGATGATGAATCCACGGACGCCGTTGACGACACTCGTCTGGACATTGGCGTTCTGCACGCCGGCCTTCTTGAACGCGTCGCTCATCTGGGTCTCGGTGACGGCCTTTGCGTCTGCGACGATAACAACCGTACCGCCCTGGAACTCGATACCGAACTTCAAACCCTTGAACGCGAGTGCCCCGATCGAAACGATGATCAGCACGGCCGAGATGGCGAACATGATCTTGCGATTGCCCATGAAGTCGATGTTGAACCTAGCCATTCGAGACACCCCCCTTCTTGGACTCGGAGCTGCCAGCGGCAACTCCCTCCCTTGCAACGCCCCACAACGCAGGCGCCTTGGGAATGACGCTCTCGGCGAGAAGCATGATCATCGGGCGCTTGTACATGATCATCATCAGGATGTCGCAGCCGATACCAAGCATCAGTGTCAGCGCGAAGCCCTTGACCGGGCCGATGGCGACGAGGAAGAGAACGAGAGCCGACACGAAGGTGACGAGGTCGGCGTCGACGCTGGTGCCGATCGCGTGCTTCGTACCCGACTGCGCAGCCGAGCGGTAGGTGCGGCCCATGCGGACCTCTTCCTTGAACCGCTCGTTGATGAGGATCGAGCTGTCAGCTGCGAGGCCGATCGTGAGCACGACACCTGCGATGCCCGGCATCGACAGCGCGAACAGACCGAACCTCGAGAGCACAGCGAGAATCCCGAGGTAGATCGACGCGAACACGATGAGCGCGGTCACGGAGACGAAACCGAGTCCACGGTAGAAGACGATGAGATAGACAGCGACGATAGCCAAGCCGATGAGCACGGCCATGAGACCCTGTCGCAGCGACTCCTGCCCAAGCGTCGGACCGACGGTCCGCGTGTCCTGCGGTACCAGCTTGACCGGCAGCGCACCGGTCTGGAGCACCGCGGCGAGCGCCTTGGCCTCATCGGCGGTGAATGTGCCGCTGATCGCCGTCTGCCCGCCGGTGATGGGCTCGTTGACGACCGGCGCGGACTTCACGACACCGTCAAGAACGATGGCGATCTGCTTGCGCACGTTGGCGGTCGTGAAATCGGCCCACGTCTTGGTGCCCTCGGCATCCATGACCAGGTTGACCTCGATCTTGCCGGTGGTCGGATCCTGCCCGACGCTCGCGCTCTTGACGACCGAGCCGTTCATGATCGACTTGTACGTCCCCGGCTTGAGTTGGTAGCCGTCCGACGTCGTGGTGTCGGCGAGCGCGTTGACCGCCTCGGTGTCGGTGATCGAGGAGACGTCGACGAACTCCAACAGGCCCGTGGAGTTGATCATCTTGAGTGCTTCGTCGCGGTTCTTCAGGCCCGGCATCTGGACGAGGATCGAATCCTGTCCCTGACGCTGGATACTCGTCTCCGAGGCGCCGAGCTTGTCGACGCGGTTTCGGATGATGAGCTCAGCACGGTCCATGTCGTCATTCGTGAGCGACTGGCCGGGCTGCGGCTGCGCCGTGAGGATGACCGAGATGCCACCCTGGATGTCGAGCCCCTGCTTGATCTTCGTGCCCGGCGGCCAAAACATCAGCCACGATCCGATCACGAGGACCGCGATGATCGCGAGCAACAGGTAGTTGCGCTGCTTGGGATCCATTCTCCTACCTTCCTTGCCGTGCGGGTCGACTCCTCGTCAGGCTTCAGAGGAGCTTTGTGCCGTTTATCACCAGCGAGAACTCCGCGTCAAGAACGGTTGCTGCGCGACGGCACAGCTGCATCCTCTCGAGGAATATCTCGAAGTACTCCATCAGGCGTGTTTCGGTGGTGTCTATCTCGATTTCGAGAGTGAGCATACGCGACTCCGACTCGACGCGCAGGAAGCTGCGCTTCGAAGCGAAGTTCACGCGGTCGTGGATGTCGTAGGCGGCGGGGTCCGTGTTGCGCACGCGGGTGTGGTGTACGTCGGCCTTATCGGCCAGGACGACCGCCGCGGCCGCGAGGGTGGCCGGGTCCGAGGCGTCCTCTTCGTGATTGCCGACCGCGTTCATCACCATGGCGACATCCGCTGGAGCCATGCCGAGCCGCGTCAGCGCCCCGCGCGCGATGAACGCGGAGGAGAGCCAGTGCGAATCACGCGAGACGCAGTTGCCGATGTCGTGCATGAAGCCGGCGATCGCTGCGATCTCGGCGTCGTGATCGGAGTAGCCGAGCCGGTGCAGGATGTTGCTCGCGATGTGTGCGGTGAGGTTGGCGTGGCGCAAGCCGTGCTCCGTGTATCCGATCGCCCCGAGGTAGGTGTCGCCCATCTCGAGATACGCGAGCAGCTCGGGGTCGTTTTGCACGACCTCCAGAGTGACTCGGTACTCAGGCGCGATGGAAGGACCGGAAACGTCGGTCATCTACGCGTCGTCCTTGGAAGAACCATCGTCGAGCGACTTTGGGTTGGACTCCGAGGGCTCTTCGGCCGATTCGGCGTCAGTTTGCGCCTCGTCATCGGAGTCCGGCTCTGCATCCTCGGCCTCATCCACGTCATCTTCGGTCTCTGCGGGGATGACCGAACGCACAGCGGCCTTCGCGATCTCAAGCTCCGAGCCGTCGATGGTCGCGATACGAATGCGCTCCTCGCCCACCTCGAGCACCTCGCCGTAGATTCCGCCGATCGTGATGATCTCTTCGCCCTCGACGAGTTGCGAGAGCATCTGCGCCTGTGTCTTCGCTCGCTGCTGCTGCGGACGGATGATGAGGAACCAGAAGGCCGCGATGATGGCGACCGGGAAGATGAGCTGACTGAGCTGTTGGGGCATGTTCGTGACCTCTCGGACAGCGCCGCCCGGGACGGGCGACGGCAACCGCCCCATGATACCCGCACGCGGCGCGCGAATGAAGGGTGAATGGCCGAGAACCTGAAGAATGCTGACGGCATCTCGCCCCGCCGCCCACCGCTCGGTCTTAGTAGTCCGCTGCCCCGGGTGACGCCAGCCACTCGGACAGGAACGCGCCGTACCTATCTTCTTCGATCGCGACACGCGCCCGGGCCGTCAGATCGAGCAGAAAGTGCAGGTTATGGATCGAGAGCAGGATCGAACCGAGCATCTCCTTCGTGCTGACGAGGTGACGCAGGTACGCCCTGCTGTACTGGGTGCACGTCGCGCACGAACACTCGGGGTCGAGCGGACCGAAATCGCGTGCGTGCTTGGCGTTCTTCAGGTTCAGCCGCCCCTCCGAGGAAAACGCCGTCCCCATGCGAGCGGTCCGCGTTGGCAAGACGCAGTCGAACATGTCGACACCCTTGCCTATCGCCGCCAGGATGGTCGTCGGGTTGCCGACTCCCATGAGGTAGCGCGGCTTGTTCGGCGGCATGGCATCACAGACAGGGCCAAGGGAGTCGAGCATGAGCTCGTGGGGCTCGCCTACCGAGTAGCCCCCGATGCCGTACCCGGGCAAGTCGAGCTGCGCCAGCCGCTCGACGCTCTCGAGCCGCAGGTCCTCGAACACGCCGCCCTGTACGATGCCGAAAAGCGCCTGGTCCTCGCGCACGTGAGATGCCTTGCAGCGTGCGGCCCATTCGGCACTACGCCTGACCGCCGTCGCCACGAGGTCCTTCTCGGCGGGATACGGCGGGCACTGGTCGAGCTGCATGATGATGTCGGCGCCGAGGTCCTCCTGTACGCGCATGTTGTCCTCGGGCGTCCAGAAGTGCCACGTGCCGTCGACGATCGAGCGGAACTTCACACCCTCGTCGGTGAGCTTGAGCGTATCGGCGAGCGAGAAGATCTGAAACCCGCCGGAGTCGGTGAGGATCGGTCCACTCCAGTTCATGAACGAATGCAGTCCCCCGGCATCGCGCACGAGGTCGGATCCCGGCCGTAGAAACAGGTGGTAGGTATTGGCGAGCAGCACCTGCGCCCCGATGTCGGCTAGCTGAGGCGTGGTCACCCCCTTGACCGTCGCGCGAGTGCCCACGGGCATGAACAGCGGCGTCTCGATGACGCCGTGCGTGGTGCTAAAGCTGCCGCGCCGCGCCGATGTGGCGGTGTCGGTCGCGATGAGGGAGAACTCGAAGGGTGTCATGGGCGCGATTGTACCGAACCCGCAGCGCTCATGCGTTCGCGTTCGCTGCTAGACTTGAGGCGAACCACCTTCAGTTCCTGCGCGTCTTACTGCGGAGTGACATGACAGAGCGCGTGACAAGCGACGCGGCCCTACTCGAGGCTGCGGCTGATGGAGACCTCGATGCGTTCGAGGCGCTCGTCCGCGAGCACACCGCGACGGTGTACGCCCACGCTCTCAGGTTCTTCGGCGACAGAACGGTCGCTGAAGACGTCACGCAGGAGGTGTGGATCAAGGTGTACCGGTCGCTCGCGACCTTCGATGGCAGAGCACGGTTCTCAACGTGGCTGTACCGCATCACGCGGAACACATGCCTCGACACCGTGCGCGCCGGAAAACACCGCCCCGTCGCGGTCGAGCTCTTCGACACGGTGGCGACGCCGGGTGACCTCGCCGATGAGGTCGCACTTTCGTCCTCGGTGGAGGCCGCGATGGCGAATCTGCAGCTCGAAGACCGCGAGGCGTTCTCGGCTGTTGCGTTGTTCGGGTTGACCTACGTCGAAGCCGCGGAGCAACTCGGTGTCCCCGCGGGCACGGTGAAGTCGCGCGTGTTCAGAGCGCGCCGCGCACTCGCGCACGCACTCGGCATGACGGCAGGAGGTGCGTGATGGAGTGCATCGAGGCCCAGCAGATCCTCAGTGAAGCCGCAGACGGTGCGCCTGTCGACGCAGCGATCCTCGCAGCCGCCCGTCAGCACTGCTCGTCGTGCGCGGAGTGTGCGCGCTTCAGCGCCGCGATCGACGCCGTGGCGTCGGCACAGCTCCCCACGCCCGCAGACGATCTTCACGACCGCATCATGCAGGCGATTCGCGCGGAAGCGGCGCTTGCTGCAGCACCCACCACCGTCGCCACGCCGCCGGCTGACGCCGCAGACGACGAGGCTGCCGCCGCGCTCGCGGGCGCCACAGGCCGGCAGCGCCGCGACCGTCAGCGCGTACTCGCGTGGGTCGGCGCCGCCGCGGTACTGCTCGTCGTGGCCGGGGTATCGACCGGCCTCGGCGTCCTGAGGTTCGTCGGCGGTGGTGCGCGCACCGCCGCGCCCGCATCGAGTGAGATGGCGAAGGTGACAGCCGATGGCACGGCCGCCGACCTCAGCGCCGCTGGCTCCGCGGCGGCACCCGAGGCAGTGCCACCGAACGCGAATCCGGGCTCACCGAGTGCGCTCTATGCCGTGTGGAAGGACGCCGGGTATCAGCTCATCGGCGTGACCGATGTCGCACAAAGCGAGTTGACGACCGCAGGCACGTTGGCGATCAGCTTCTCGGCGGACCAAGACCCCGTATCGCGCACCGTCTACACGACAAAGGAAGCGGCGGTCTTCTTCGTCAGGGATGACGAGGGTGCGCTCCAGCGCTTCTCAGCGGTCACGCGTGTGTACAAGAACGTGCAGTACACACTGCGCAGCGCGCCGATCGAAAGCTTCTCCTCGTGGCCGACGCTCCCGGAAACGGTGCCGCACCCCGTGCCCGAGAACAACCCGGACGGCTCTCCCGTCTTCACGCTCGACGGGCAGGACGCGAACGGCACCAACGTGTATCACCGGCTTGGAGCCGACGAGCGCACGGGAATCGCGATCGCGCCCGGCACCGGTGGCGCCGACCCCTCAGCCGGCAACCCGAACTGGACCTGGTGGACGCCCTAGCGTGGCGTCTCAGAGAATAAGCATCGCGTCGCCGAAGGACAGGAATCGGTATCCCTGCGCCTTGGCAAGTTCGTAGGCGTCGAGCACCTGCCCTCGACCCGCAAACGAACTCACCATCATCAGCAGAGTGGATCGCGGCACGTGGTAGTTGGTGATCATCGCGTCGACCACCTCGAAGTGGTACCCCGGCAGCACATACAACGAGGTCGCACCCTCCGTCGCACGCACCTCCCCCGCCTCGGCGTCCCAAGCACTCTCAAGCGCGCGCACGCTCGTGGTGCCCACGGCGATGACGCGGCGGCCGTGCTGCTTGGCTTCGTTCACGACCTCTGCCGTGCGCCGGGGGACCCGGAAGTGCTCCGTGTGGATCTTGTGCTGCTCGGGATCGTCGACCGCAACGGGGCGAAACGTGTCGATCCCCACATCAAGCTCCACAGTCTCGACGCGTACGCCCGCACTGGCGATGCGCTCAAGCAGCTCGGGCGTGAAGTGAAGGCCAGCCGTGGGCGCGGCCGCGGAGCGCTCGTCGCGCGAAAACACCGTCTGGTACAACTCGGGATCGTCGACCGTGCGCGTGATGTAGGGCGGAAGCGGCACTTCCCCGATGCGGTGCACGATGTCGAGAAAGCTCTCGCCACCCGGCGCGATCGTGAACTGCACGAGGCGCCCTCCGGCCTCGTCGATGACTTCGACGACAAGGCCAGTCATCGCGCCGTCAGCGAAGACCATCTTCGCACCCGGCTTCAGCCTGCGACCCGGTTTCACCAGGCACTCCCACGCGTTGGTGTAGCGCTCTCTCAGCAGCAGCACCTCGACGGCACCACCCGTCTCGTCCTTGACGCCGCGCAGCCGAGCCGGAAGCACCCGTGTCTCGTTGACGACCAGCACGTCCCCCTCGACGAGGTACTCAGTGACATCCGAGAAGACGCGGTGGTCGATCTGCCCGCTCGCCCTGTGCAGCACGAGCAGCCGGCACGCGTCACGAGGCTGGGTGGGTTCCTGAGCGATCAGACCTGAGGGCAACTCGTAGTCGAAGTCGTCGGTGCGCACCAGCGGTCTCCTCGGCGAAGGGCGATCAGAATCGTGCCCGCAGTGTATCGCAGCAGGCGCGCAGTCGGCGCTGCTCGGACCTGCGCGTGCTAGTATCAGCACGCCATGCGAAGGGGATACTCAGCAGCCGACATGCACGTTCATACGACCGCCTCCGACGGCACTGCCACGCCGCGTGAGGTGCTTGAGTTCATCAGCACCGAGACGGACCTGTCCGTGGTCGCGATCTGCGACCACAACACCAACGAAGGTGGGCTTGAGGCCGCTGCCATCGCCCACGAGTACAGTGTCGAGGTCGTGGTGGGTCAGGAGGTCGAGAGCTCCCAGGGGCACATCCTCGGCCTGTGGACGCCTCAGCTCGTCGCGCCGGGTCGCTCCGCCGCCGAGACGGTCGCCGACATCCACGCCCAGGGCGGTATCGCGGTCGCTGCACACCCGTACGCGCCTCGCTGGTGGCACAAGCACGGGCTTTGCCGTGGTGAGACCGAGGTCTATGACGAGGTCGACTTCGATGGTGTCGAGGTCGCCAACTCCACCCCCCTGCTGCTCGCCGCCAACTTCCGCGCCCGTGCGTACTGGCGCGACAACAGATCGCGCCTTGCCGCCACAGGCGGAAGCGACGCACACATGTTGTCGGTGATCGGCACGAGTCGCACACTCTTCCCCGGCACGACGGCTGAGCATCTGCGAACCGCGATCGAGGCACGCACGACGATAGGCTACGGCCCCACGTTCAACCCGGCGCGGGTGCTGTTCTACGCGCGCAAGGTTCCCGAGATCAAAGAGCGCGACCGTGACCGCAAGGCGCGCGAGGCCGAGCGCGGGATTACCGACGCGTGCGCAGAATGCGCGGCATGTGCGCCCGATGGTGCGCCCACGCTCCCAGTCGACGAGTCCTAGGACTCGGTGTCGGAGGGGTTCTGCGCCGCGCGCTCCCGCGCGAGTGCCCTGCGAGACTCGCGACGACGCTCACGCTCGGCCGTTGCCTCGGCTTCGGAAAACACGCACCCACAGTAGTTCTGACGATACATGCCCTCGTCGCGTGAGCGCCGAGTGGCATCCGCGTAGCGGTCCCGAAAGTCACGATCCAGATACGCGATACCGGCCTCGGCGGCCACCGCGCGGCCCTCGGCCGCGATCGCTCGTGCATCCTGGTACGGGCTGACGGTCAGCGTCGTGGCGATCGCATCGAAGCCGTGCTCGGCACCATAACGTGCGGCCTCCCCCAGCCTGAGCCGATAGCATGCGCTGCAGCGATTCGGGCCCTCGTCGCGCAGGGGAGCTACGATGCGCGCCCACGACTCGGGATCGTACTCGAGCTCAACGACCTCCACGCCGAGCCGCTTCGCGTGTGCGGCGAGCGTGTCTCGGCGACGCTCGTACTCGTCGGCGGGATGGATGTTGGAGTTGGCAAAGACGATAGTGACGTGGTCGGCCTCCTCGGCGAGCGCTTCGAGCGGCTCGATGAGGCACGGCCCACAGCACGCGTGCAGGAGTAGCCGCGAAGGCCTGCTCGGAGTGTCCGGGTTCGATTCCATCGTCTGAGTGTAGCGTGGAATACGGAGCGCCGAGGCCTCAAACAGAAGGACGGCCCCAAGGGGACCGTCCTTCGGAGTGGCGTGTTGTCGCGACTAGAGCTTGCTGACGTTGCTCGCCTGCAGCTTGCCGTTCTGCCCGGTGGTGACGTCGAACGAGACTGCCTGACCCTCGTCGAGGGTCTTGAAGCCATCGCCCTGGATCTCGGAGAAGTGGACGAACAGGTCGTCGCCATCCTCACGCGAGATGAAGCCGTAGCCCTTGTCCGGGTTGAACCACTTGACGGTACCTTCAGCCATGCCTGACTCGCTTTCCTGCCCCCAGGGGCAAACTACCATGCGACCCGTCGACCCCTGTGACACCTGCCAAGCAGCTGCCCGCCGATAACGACGCGAGACCCGCCAGACCGCGCTTTCGGGCCTCCCTGACCCTTGCGTGCAAGTTTGCGATAACGGATTTGTGTTGTCCAACCCTTCGGCGGGCCGGATTCGTGCCCCACCGCCGCGGGCCGTCCGGCCACGCGGGTCCGGCGCGTTAGAATGGCTTTGGTCCGCTCGTAACCGAAAGGTCGTTGCTCGTGCGCCCCTGGATCAAGTTCACGCTTATCGGCATCGCGGTGCTCGCCATCGGCGCCGCACTGTGGTTCGCCGCATCGGCGCTGCTCGGACCGCGCACGACCCCACCCGGCAAGGGCAAGACCATCGCAGACGCCGTCTTCCTCGCCGTTGAGCCCAAGGTCGACGAAGTCACGACCGCAACGATCGGTCCCGCGAACAAGGGTGCTGCGGGTGGCTACGTTGAGGCGCGCATCATCTCGGCGACGGCCAAGAAGCCGGAATGGAAGATCGTGCCGGCCGATCCCGGCACCAAGCGGGCGGGGTCGAACCGCGTCGAGACGCAGGTATACGGCTCCAACGAGGCGCATCAGCGCTGGCTGGTCTTCAGCTTCTCGGACGGCAGCGCCCTGCGTATCGAGGAGTACGGAGCCGCCGAGGGTGGGCTACTCAACGCCTGGCGCGTGAAGTCGATCGAGGTCACGCGACCCTAGCACCACTGCGATGAAGCGATCTTGAAGCGCCCGCCACGTGAGCCTCAGGCGAGCCAGACCAGATAGGCGGCCGCGACGATGAGCGCCGCCCCTCCTATCTTCGAGAACACCCCCGCGGTGTTTGACATCGCTCTCATCAATGTCACGGAGCCCGACACCAGCCCAAGCAGGAGGAGCGGGACCCCCTTGCCGAGTCCGTAGACGAACAGCAGAAGTGCGCCCTGGACGACCGATCCCCGCGTCGCAGCAATGGTCGCAATCGCCGCGAGAATCGGAGTTGAACACGGCGAGGCGACAGCAGCGAAGAGGACGCCGAGCACGAAGGCACCGATGACGCCTCGGCTCTCAGGGCGCCGGAGGGGAAGATGGTGGTTGAGCCTGTCGAACGGAATCCGTATGAGACCGAGCATGTGCAGTCCGAGGAGCACGCACACGGCTGCCACCAGGTAGTACGCCCATGCGCCCACCAGAAGCGCCCGCCCGAGTATCGCTGCCGCAGCGCCGATACAAGCGAGCACCAGACTCATCCCGATGACGAACACAGCCGACAGACCCAATCCGCGAAGCCACGCCGGCCGAGACGTCACACCCGTGGAGTCACCCACCTGACCTGTGACATAGCCGAACACGGCCGGCAGCATCGGCAGTACGCAGGGGCCGAAACCGGCGACCACGCCCCCCAGGAACGCGACTCCGAGTACCGCAGCCGTTCCGAGTGACCCGGATGTGAGCTGTGATGCGAACGCTTCCACATTCACTGTGCGATGAGGCTCTCGATTCGAGTGCGCAGCTCTTCTTCAGACAGTGCACCTGTGAATGAATCAACCACGTCACCACCTGGCGCGATGAAGAACGACGTCGGGATGTACTGGAATTGGAACCTCGCGGCGAGCTGTCGCGCCGAGGCGTCATCACTGATCGCGTTCACGAAGACCACGCGATCGGCATACTCGGGGAGCAGGCCGTCGACCACGGCAGATATCTCGACACACGATGCGCAGGTGAGTGAGTGAAAGAGCAGGTAAACGGGCTTACCCGACTTGCGTGCAGCTTCATAGTCCGCAAGAGCGTCGTTGTGCGTGGTCGTCAGTTGCCCGGTGGCTACTTCCGACGCCGCGACGACACTCGTCATCTGCGCGCCGGGAGCCTTTGACTGCGACTTGGCGAATAGCACGCCTCCGAAGACGGCGGCGACGACGAGCACAGCAATCACCGGCACCGGGATAAGCTTCGGCCCGCCCGCTCCTTCGGACTTTGGTTCGTCTGTCACGTTCGCCTCCCCTACCGCAGAATCGCGTTGAATAGATAACCGATTGCGATGATACCGACCGCATTCACCCCGAAGTACACGGCAATGAGCTTGGGCTTCAACACCTTGCGCAGAATGATCGCCTCGGGAAGCGAAAGTCCCACCACCGCCATCATGAATGCGAGCGAAGTGCCGATCGAGACGCCCTTTTGGGTGAGCACTCCGATGAGCGGGACGACTCCGGCAGCATTGCTGTAGAGCGGAACGCCGACCACCACCGCGATCGGCACCGCAAACGGGTTGCTCGCACCCGCATAGCGCGCAAGGAAGTCGTCCGGGATGTAGCCGTGCATGACCGCGCCGACCGCGATGCCGCCCACGACGTAGGGCCAGACCTTGCCCACGATCTCACCCACGTAGGACACGGCGTACCGCAGCCGCTCGTTCCACGTCTGCTCGGGGAGTTCGCCGGCGTCGCCCATCCGGATCTCGTACACGTACTCCTCCACCCAGCTCTCGAGCCCCAACTTGCCGATGATGATGCCGCTCGTTATCGCGATGAAGAGCCCTGAGACGATGTAGAGCAGGGCTATCTTCCAACCGAACATCCCGCCGAGCAGGATGATCGCGACCTCGTTGATCATCGGGCTGGCGACCAGAAACGAGAACGTGACGCCCAACGGGACGCCGCTTTCCACGAATCCGATGAACAGCGGCACCGCGGAGCACGAGCAAAACGGCGTCACTATGCCAAGCAGCGCCGCGAGTACGTTGCCCCCGTAGAGGTTCGAATGCGAAAGCAACTTGCGCGTCTTCTCGGGGGGAAAGAACGACCGGATGATCGCAACGAAGAAGATGACGACGGCGAGCAGGATGAGGACCTTGGGCACGTCGAAGAGGAAGAAGTTCACGGACATGCCCAGCTTGCTGGCAGGCGACAGGCCTAACACCGTATAGGTCAGCCAGTCGGAGAGTAGTTGCAGCGGGTAGAACGGATCCATCAGGGGCCTCCGGTCGCGTTACGGACTAGCTGGCAGAGCGCTGAACAAGCCCCAGAATGTCCTCGTAGGAAGGAACGCGGCCGGCGACCTTCAGCTGCTCATCGATGACGAGCGCGGGCGTGGACATGACGCCGTATCCCATGATCTCGGCGATGTCGGTGACCTTGACGACCTCGGCGTCCAATCCCAGTTCCGCAACCGCCTTTACGGCCAAATCTTCGAGCTTGTGGCACGACGCGCATCCTGAACCCAGTACCTTGATGACCATTTCTGCCTCCTTGAGCGAACGATTACGTCGAACTTCTTCGAACTATATGACCAAAGAAGTGGGCCGACCGCGCGTCGGCCCCACCAACCTACTAAAGACGCTTCAGTTCCATCGCGGCCTCGTCGAGCACGTCACGTCGAAGCGTGTAGTACGTCCAAAGCCCATCCTTGCGAGCATCGACCAGGCCGGCCTTGCGCAGCACCGACATGTGGTGAGAGATGGTCGAAGGGGCCAGACCCAGCCGTTCCGTGAGCTTGCAGGCGCAGACCTCATCGGCCGCGCAACACGTCTTCCCTGCCTCCGGGCTCGCCTCGCTCAGCATCCTCAGGATCTTGCGACGATGTTCGGAGGCAAGCGCCTTGAACACCTCGTCCACCTCGACATGCGCCGCTTGCGAGACCATCTGCACCACTCCAACTAGTTCGAATATCTTCGAACAGTTAACCACGGTGCCCCAAGAACCGCAAGGAACCGACCGCGTGATGGACCGCGTCCAGTCATGGGCTTGCCTCTTCCGAAGCGGGCTGTTATCGTCCATCTACGATGAACGATGAATCCACGCATACACTCCTGAGCGCCGACCGCCTCGCCGAGATCGCCAAGGCGCTCTCGCACCCTGCGCGCATCGCGATCGTGCGCATGCTCGCGGAGCAGTCCGAATGCTCGGGCGCCGAGATCTTCTCGGGCATCCCGCTCGCCCAATCGACAATCTCCGAGCATCTGCGCGTCCTCAAGGAAGCCGGCATCGTGCACGCCACGCCGGTCGGAACGAGCATGGTCTACTGCGTGACCGTCGATCCGCTCGCGGAACTCGCTGCATCGCTCTCAGACATCGCAACATCCACCCCGTCGTGCTCCTCCCCCGCCGAGAAGAACGGAACCTGCCGATGAGCCCGTCCGTCTCCAAGAAGCTGTCGTTTCTCGACCGCTACCTCACGCTGTGGATCTTCCTCGCGATGGGACTGGGAGTCGGCGCAGGTGCGCTGATTCCCGCGATCCCCGGGTTCATCGGCGGCATGACCGTTGGTGGTTCGACCACGAACATCCCCATCGCCATCGGACTCATCGCGATGATGTACCCGGCGCTCGCGAAGGTCCGGTACGAGGAACTGCCCGCGGCAATGCGCGACAAGAAGGCGTTGTCGCTTGCGATGCTGATGAACTGGATCGTCGCGCCGACTGTGATGTTCCTGCTCGCGGTGGGTGCGGCGAAGATCTTCCCCGAGTACTACAACTACATGGTCGGGCTGATCATCATCGGCATCGCCCCGTGTATCGCGATGGTCATCGTGTGGAACGGCCTAGCCGATGGCGACACAGAGTTCGCTGCCGGCCTCGTTGCGATCAACTCGGTGATGCAGATCCTGTTCTTCGGGCTGTACGCGTGGGTGTTCGTGACCGTGCTGCCGCCGCTGTTCGGTGTTCCGGGCAGCATCGTCGACATCTCCGTGGGACAGATCGCGGTCACCGTGCTCATCTACCTCGGCGTCCCGTTCTTCGCGGGCATCGCGTCGCGCTTCGGGCTCATCGCACTGAAGGGCAAGGCCTGGTACGAGACGGTCTTCGTGCCGCGCGTGGGACCGGTCACGCTGGTGGCGCTACTGCTCACGATCTTCGCGATGTTCTCGCTCAAGGGCGACGTGATCGTGCAGCTGCCGTTCGACGTGCTCAAGGTCGCGGCACCCATGCTCGCGTACTTCGCGATCATGTTCTTCGTGACGTTCTTCATCGCCAAGGCGATCGGCCTGCGCTACGCCAAAACCACCACACTCGCCTTCACGGCCGGCTCGAACAACTTCGAGCTCGCCATCGCGGTGTGCGTCGCCGTCTTCGGGCTGGAGAGCCAGCAGGCGTTCGCAGCGGTCATCGGTCCGCTCGTCGAGGTGCCCGTGCTCATCGGCTTGGTGAACGTCGCACTCGCCTTCCGCACGAAGTACTTCGCCGACGAGCCGGCACCCACCGGGGTCGACCTGCTCGAAATGGCTGATGAGGTCGAAGGCGAGTGTCTCGCAAGCCAGATGCTGCGCGAGTCGACGGAGGGCTGATCCATGCGCCGATTCGCGCTGTACAGCGACATCCACGGTAACTCGGTCGCCCTCGATGCGGTGCTTGCCGACATCGATCAGACCGGCCTGACAGAGCGCTACTGCCTCGGCGACCTCGTGGGCTACGGCCCGGACTCACCCGGGGTCATCGCCCGAGTGCAGGCGACCGGCGACCCGGTCATCCGCGGCAACTACGACGACGGCGTGGGCAAGCGCGCGGGCAGCTGCGGCTGCTACTACGGGACACCCGAGGCGAAGTCCGATGGCGAGGCGAGCTACGCGTTCACCGATGCGGCGCTCACCGACGACGAGCACGCCTACATCGCAGGCCTGCGCGATGAGATCCGCTTC
This sequence comes from Coriobacteriia bacterium, assembly GCA_013334745.1. Classification (NCBI taxonomy): domain Bacteria; kingdom Bacillati; phylum Actinomycetota; class Coriobacteriia; species Coriobacteriia bacterium. The sequence continues at coordinate 19,622 of JAAXWY010000006.1, read as the reverse complement.
GAGGCCGAGGGCGTGCGGGTGCTACTCGTCCACGGTTCTCCTCGGCGGATCAACGAGTACCTGCTGCTCGACAGGCCGGAGGCGCATCTCGCACGACTTGCCGAGGAGGCCGACGCCGACCTCGTCTGCTTCGGGCACATCCACATCCCCTACCACCGCACGGTCCGCGGCGAGTCGGGACGCATCGCGCACTTCATCAGCGACGGCAGTGTGGGCAAGCCCAAGGACGGCGACCCGCGCGCGTGCTGGGCCGAGATCGTGATCGGCACCGCCGATGAGGTCGACGCTGCGGCACCGAACGACACCTCCGCCGAGTGCGCGGGCGGCGCGTGGGTGGCCGCGCGGTTCCATCGCGTCGAGTACGACGTGGCCGCTGTCGCCACGGCGGTTCGCGCGGCGGGGCTGCCCGATCGACTCGCCGAGGCGTTGCTCGAAGCCTAGGGCAGTGCCGCCTGCTGCTTCTCGTGTTTGGCGTCGCACAGGCGCCGATCGCTGAGGCTCATCAGCGCATCAACCGTGGGCTCCACCTCGGCGAGCGCGGTGACTCCGGCGCAGAACGACAGAGTCAGCTCGACGTCACTCACGCGTAACGGTGCGGCGGCGAGCAGCTCCTGAAGCCTGCCGACGAGCTGCTGCGCTCCGACAAGATCGGTCTCGGGCATCAGAACCACGAACTCATCACCGCCGAGTCTGGCGACGAGGTCGCCCTCCCTGACGTGCGTCGTCAGCACGTCTGCGGTGTTCCGCAGCGCTTTATCGCCGACCTTGTGACCATAGGTGTCGTTTATCTGCTTGAGGTGGTCCATATCGGCCATGGCTATCGCCATTTGGTGGCCATGCCGCACGCTGCGAGCCAGTTCGTTCTCGGCGACCCGAAGGAACTCTCGACGGTTCGCGATTCCGGTGAGGTCATCCGTTCTCGCCAAGCGGGTCATTTCGGCCTGAAGCTGCCGTAGCTCCGTCACGTTTCTGAAGTAGCCGATCACCCCGATCGGCACGCCCTGATCGTTGATATAGGGCACGTAGGTGCCGTCGAAGTACTCCATGCTGCCCTCCAGATTCGGCAGCTCAAGGTCGACTTTGAGTGTCTCTCCCGTGGCCAGCACCTGGCTCTTCAGTGCCGTGAGCCCGGCGGCCGAATCCGCATCGAGGATGTCCTCGTCCCGGAACCCGATCATCTGGTCTTGAGTGAGGCCGAGCTGCGGATTCACCACCGCGGTGTAACGGAGGTCGGCGTCTTGGACCACCACATGATCCGGCGTGTTCGCCGCCACGGCACGGTCGCGCGCCTCGGTCTCGCTCAGACGCGTGTGGGCCCGACCGAGCTCATCGGCCGTCTCGGCCAGCATCATGTTCGTCTTGCCGACTTCGGCCAGCATCTGAGCAAGCGTCGCGTAGAAACGCATGAGCCGATCGACCGTCGGCCTCGAGAAACGCGGGATGGCCTGCACCGCCGCAAGATACGACGCCCGATCGAAGTCGTAGAGCTCAGCCTGCTTCTCGAAGAAGTTGAAGTCGATCTCTTCGTCGTCGTACACGAACTGCCCGACGAAGATGTTGGCTACGTGATCGTCGCCGAGGTAGAGCGGGGTGACGATATCTCTCATGCCGTTCTCGCACTTGTAGGAGCGGCACTCTCCCTTGGGCACTCCTTGAGTCAGGACCAGGTCGCTCTCAAGGCAGCGTGCCCGAGTCGCCGGGTGTACCCGATGGAACTTCGTACACACGTCCTGCCAACCGGTTCCCACCAAGACCTCACCGTTGAGATCGATCAGGCCAATGGGTAGTGAGGTGAGCGCGTAGAAGTCGTCCATGAGCGTCTGGACTTCCCGCGAATCGATGCAGTCGGCGAGCGAGACGGACTCGCGGGCGGCAGTTTGCCCCGCCGATGCCCTCCGGCCGTCCATCATGCCACCCCCCTTATTGCCTCCATATCGTTCATTTCCGCCCAAACTGCGGTTCTAACCTGCGCCGTGACCGGCGACACGGCCGCGCACCAGAGCGCCTGCACCGCAATTGCTCGCGATGCAGGCGCGGTGGAGGTCTCGTGGCTTACGGAACGGTGACGTAGTCGTACCCGGACGACCTGCTAAGCGCGTGCCCGGCGTCGGCCGGGTGCTCGGCGCGCAGACGCCATCTGCCGCGCACCGTCAGCTTCACGCTCGCAGTGCACTTCGAGCCTGCGGCGGTGTTCGCCGCCTTCGCGCTCGAGTAGCCGTAGTACTTCCACGTCTTGCCGGTCCAGCGGTACTTGTAGATGCGCAGGGCGTACTTGCCCGCCACGTGCCGAGGGGCGATGACCGCATAGACGCTCGTGGACTTGTTGCGCTTCATCTTGCTCGGCGCGACCGGATTCCACAGCTTGGCGCGAGGCGTGACCGCGACGACCGAGCTCTCGCACGCCGCGAACGCTCCCGTTTCGCCCGCGAACACGACGCGGTACCAGGTCTTGGTGGCCGGTTTCACCGCCGGCATCACGAAAGCTCCCGATGCCGTTGTCGTCGCCCCAGTGGAAAGCGGGCCAAAGGGGCCTGTTGCGCTGCTCGCGGACTGGAGCACGACGCGTTTCTCGGCAAGCGGGGCGCCGTCTGTGAGCAGTGTTCCCGTCACGACGTAACTTGATCCGTAGGCCGACAGGGTCTTGGACAGCACCCCGACGACGATGCTGCTGGGGTCTGGAGTCGGGAAGACGGTAACGGTGACGGTCGCCTGCTCCGAGAAGAGCTGCCCGTCGCCTGCGCGATAGGTGAAGGTGTCCATCCCCACGAACCCGGCGTCAGGGGTGTAGGTGTACGAGCCATCAACGTTGAGCGCGACTGTGCCGGATGCAGGTGCCGCCGCCAGAGTCGCGCTCAGGCTCGCCCCCAGCGAGTCCGTGTCGTTGGCTAGCACACCCGGTGCAGCCACCACCACGTCCTGGCCTTCGGTTGTGTCGGCTGCGTCGCCCACCGCAACGGGCGCCTCGGTGTTGAGGACGATCGAGTCGCTTGCGACTGACGAGTTCCCCACGCCGTCCCGCAACGCGACAAGTACGGTCTTGGTGCCGTCGCCGCTCGCCAGTGCGGCCGATCCGCTGGTCGAGTACGTCTGCCACGGCTCGGCGTCGAGAACGCCATCCGTGCAGACCGCCATCGATGTCACGCTGCTGCCGCTGTCAGCACCCGAGATGGCAAGTGCAACCACCCGCGTGGTCGTGACCGATGCGCCCGAGGCGATCACGACTCCGGCCGTCGGCGCGGTGGTGTCCAGGACGATGGTGTCGGTCGCCGTGCGAGAGTTGCCCACCGCGTCGGCCACCTTGACCCAGACGGTCTTGGCGCCATCCACGATCGGCAGCGTCACCGACTTGCTGGCGGCGAAGGCCTCAACGGGCTCTGCATCGAAGACGCCGTCGGTTGAAACCGACATCGACGTCACACCGCTGCCCGAATCCGATGCCGAGATCGCGACGGTGACGGACCGTGTTGCCGTGGCAGCTGCACCGTCTGCGATCGAGACCCCCACGGTCGGGGCGGTCGCATCGAGCAGGATCGTGTCGGATACGGTGGTCGCATTCCCCGCGATATCGCGGACCTTCAGCCAGACGGTCTTCGTTCCGTCAGTGACCGGAAGCGTCACCGACTTGCTTGTCGAGAACGACTCCCACGGCTCGGAGTCGAAGGTGCCGTCGGTGGAGACGGACATCGAAGTCACCCGGCTCGAAGGGTCCGATCCCGTGATCGCGATGGTGACGGAGCGTGTGGTGGTCATGGATGCTCCACCGGCGATAACGACGGTGGCCGACGGCGTGGTGCTATCGAGGAAGATCGTGTCGCTGGCGATGGTCGAGTTGCCTGCGACGTCGTATATCTTCGCCATCACGGTCTTCGTGCCGTCATCGCCAAAGAGCGTGACCGACTTGCTTGTCGCGAACGCCTCGCGGCTCTCGGCATTGAACGCCGAGTCTGCGCTCACGTTCATCCTCGACACACCGCTGGCGGCGTCAGTCGCCGAGAGACCAACGGTCACCTCGCTGCTGGCGGTCGCCTGCGCACCGCCTGCGATGGAGATCGTCGCGGAGGGTCTCGTCGAGTCGAAGAATATCTCCTGTACCGTCTCGCTCGACCAGCTCGCGCCGACCCCGGCGCGCACCATGTAGAAATACCTGGTTCCGTCGGCAACTCCGATCGGCAGAGTCGCCGGTTGGGAGCCCATGGGGGCGTGCGGCGACGGGACGCCGTCGAGCGCCACCCGGTACGCGTACTCGACAGGCATGTGGATGTCGAAGACCTCGAGCTCGCCGGTCTCGTTGGCGACAAACGCGTTGGTGCCGAGCGTCGCCACGCCGTACCCGGGGCCCTGTGACGCCGCTGAACCGATTAGAACGGGCGCGAGCGGATTCGCAACGTCGATGACCTGCAAGCCACTGATGATGTCGGTCGCGGAGACGAACCCGTTTCGCACGGATACCGACGTGAACCAGCACGGTGTCGGCTCGCCCGTGTCTGGCGGCAGGTAGGTCGCGGCGACCACAGGTGCAGCCGGGTTGACGACGTTGATGATCTGGAGACCGCCGTCTGCGTCGGCAACGTACGCGTAGGAGCCTGCGACAGCCACAGAGGACGCGAAGCCGGGCGTATCGCACTTACCGAGGAAGTGCGGCAACTCCGGATCCGACACGTCGAAGATCTGCAGACCCGCCTCTTCGCATGCGAGGTAAACGGTGGTCCCCGAGATGGCCACACCGATCGCGCGACCGTCGCCGTAGGTTCCATCTAGGGAGCAGAATCCCATCAGCGACGGCGCCGCAGAATTGCTCACATCCACGACCTCAAGACCGGCCGTGTCGCACGCCACATAAGCGGTCGTGCCTGCAACGGCGACGTCCCACCCGCCGTCCGAGAAGCTTCCGAGCAGGTGCGGCGCCGAGGGCGTGCTCGCATCGACGATGGTGAGCCCCAAACTGGGGCCGACCAGGTAGGCTCGCGAGCCAACCGCCTCAACCGCGTACGCCGACGCACTTGTAAGAAGTGAGCCCGCCACACCGGGTGCAGTCGGGTCACTCACATCGACGACGCTTAGCCCCTCGCTATAGGAAGCGAGGAAGGCGAGGTCGTCCCACACGGCGACGTCGTAGTTGCCCGAGCCGGGAACGCATGCCCCGATTCGCTCAGGCGGCGACTTGACCGCCATGTTGACCGTCACCACGCCGTCTTCGAAGCTCGCCACGTACACGGTGTCACCACAGACTGCGGTGTCGTAACCGGTGCCCGGCGTGACGGCGGAACCGATCACTGTGAGGTTCGCTGCATCCCTCACGTCGACACCGCACACCCCGCTGTTGTAGCCGCCCACGGCATAGGCGGTGCCGCCCGCTACACGCACGCCCGACACGGGGTACGGAGTGCTCACCGCATCGCACAGCGCAGGGCTGGCCGGGTTGGACACCGAGATGCACGTCAGATTCGTGTTGCCGGTGCCCACATAGGCGTACCCATCCGCGACGTCGATCGCTTTTGCCCCGGCCAATATGTACGTCGCCTGCGTGATCATCTCCCCGGGATTCGTCGCATCGATCAGGCGTACCCCGGTAGCGCATGCAAGGCACACGGTGTCGCCGCTCCAAGCGGCCGAGTACGCCCAGAAGCCGCCTCCGGTCACGGTGTATGACCCGAGCATCGATGTGGCTGCCGGATTGCTGACATCGACGATTCGGAATCCGGAGCCCAGCATCGTCACCAGGGCCTTGGTCCCGTTCATGTCTACATCGATAGCGTCGGGCGCATTCGTGAACTTACCGAGCAGAGTCGGTGCGGCAGGATTCGAGACATTGATGATTGCAAGTCCAGACGCGCCGTCTGCAACGTACGCGGTCGTCCCCACGACCTGCACCGACTGAGCACTGCCTGATGTGTCGAGCGTGCCCAGCACTGTGACCGCATTGGGATCGCTCACATCAAGAATGCGCAGACCGGCATTGGCATCGGCGACGTATGCCGTCGTGCCGACGATGTCGATCCCGCGTGCTTGCCCGGGAGTGTCATACACCTCACCGCGTGCGAAGCCCCAGTCGATGGCTGCGTCCCAGTTCAGAACGGGCATCGACGACGGTACCCAGCCTGCATTCGCAGCGGGCGATGAGCCGATGACGGGTCTGGCTCCGATCGCCGCGTGGGCAACGGACGGGACTGCGAGCGCGAGGCACGCGAACACGCACAGAAGAACCAGAGCTCGACGCCGAGCAAACATGGATGACCCCCCGTATGTCGGTGTTACCCCCTCGTGATGTATTCCCATCTCCGTGCAGTTTGCGCCCTACTGGAGGCCGATGCCGCATGCGCGTCGATTGCGCGGGCGCCGCGCCATAGAGAAGCGCCTGCACCGCGATCGCTCGCGATGCAGGCGCCGTTGCGTCGTTCGTCGCGCTGGCGGCTACAGCGGCCGCATGTCGAAGGTCGGCGACAGGACGGTGTCTGAGCCGGTGTAGCCGTTGCCGGACCACGTGGCGCGGACACGGAAGTATCGATACACCGTCATGCCATCGGCCGGATCGGTCTCCGGTACCGGAATCGGCGCGGCCGTGATCTCGTTTGATCCACGGAAGGTCGTGCCGTTGGGCGAGGTGTAGACCTGCGTGAACGTCACGCCGTCGGTGCTTGCGTAGCTGCGCAGCGCGAGCGAGCCGGTCTTAAGGTATTTCGCCGGAACGGTGCTCTCGATGTGAGCCTGCAGGTTGAACCAGTAGAAGCCGCGAGCGAACAGCATCGTTCCGGGGTAGAAGCTCGGCGTGCTGATGGAGAGCGCGGGGTCCCACTTCAGCTTGAAGTTGCGGTTCTTGGCCGCATAGTGTTCGCATCCCGGGAATCGGACGCGGTAGCTGCCGGGAACCGGAGCCGCCAGGCTGAACTTGAACGTGCCGTTGGGGGACGGGACGACGCTCTTGAGCGTGACCCACTCGTCACCGACGAGGCGCTGAACGCGCACCTTGACGTGGCGATCCCAGTTCGAAGCGGAGGGATCTCCGACCAGCTTGCCCGTCTCGGCAAGAGCGGCGCCCTTGGAAAGCGTATGGGTAGAGGCGATTCCCGTGACCGAGACGGTCCCCAGAGCCAGTGCAGCCACCGGCAATGCCAGACACAGCAGTAGTGCGAGTGCGAAAACGAGCGATACCCTCTTCTTCACGTCTCCTCCTTCGCGTAAGCGGATCTGCGAAACACTCATCGCATCGTGACGTACCCTCTGACGGGAGTGTGCAAACTCCCCGCAGCAGCATTCCGCTTCTCGAGCCACACATTCGTGATGGGCGGTGACTGGCCACGGACAACCCGAAGCGCCCGCCGCAAGGGCGGACGGTTCAGGTTGTCATGAGGCGACCAGCTACGGAGCGACCGCTCCCGACAGGTTCGAGCTGACTGGTGTCATCTCGCCCGCCGCGACAGTGACGACGTCCGCGTTCACGATGCGCCGTTGATGGTCGAAGTACTGAGTAAGGTTGGCAGGCGTCGTACCGGTGAAGCGCACGTGATAGGCGCCAGCCGGAATGCCCGTCAGAGAGTACGAGCCGTCCGCTGCGGTGAAGATGCCCTTCACATAGGCATGGGTCTCGGCGTTGAACAGCGATACGACAACCCGATTGAGCGGACCTTCATCACTCGAGATTACGCCGCTGACGCCCTGTGTCGTGACGGCCGTGAAGAGTCCCGCCGCGCAGACGCCGCCTGGCGTGTAGACGCGGATCAAACCGCTTGCGTCGCCGGCCGGCACGGTGACGACGATCTTGCCGTCGTTGACGACGGTGTAGTTCGCCTCGATGAGGTTGAACGACACACTCGTCGCCCCCGTGAAGTACTGGCCGGTGATGATGACGGTGGTGCCCGGCGGGGCCTCAAGCGGTGTTGTGTTGGTGGCGACCGGCTCCGGAATCACAACGAAACTGCTGGCGCTCGTGGCCATGCCGCCAGGAGTCGTGATTGTGATCTTGCCTGTGGTGCAACCCGGCTCGACGTACATGCGCAGCGATGTGTCGCTGTCCACGGCGAAGTAGCACGTGGTTCCGTTGAGCTTGACCGAGGTGGCAGTGGTGAAGCCGGTTCCGGTCACGGTGACGGGCCATGTGCCGACCGGCCCGGATGTGACGTCGAAGCTCGAGATGGTAGGCGCCTCGACCGGAGTCAGATCCGCGTCGCACTCCTGCGGAGCGTTCCAGATCTCGACGACTGCGGCGTCGCCTAACGAGCCTGCCTGCGCCGAGTAGCGAATCGGCCAACCGCTCGCGGTGTAGCGGATGTGATAGTTGCCCTGCGGCAAAGTCATTGCGAAGTCGCCGTCCGAGTCCGTGAAGGTGCCCTTGATCATCGCGTGTGTCTCGGCGTCGAACGCGGTGACGACGGCACGGTTAAGGCCTGTGCCGCCACCGACGACGGTGCCGTAGACGGGCTGCGGACCGACATCGCGCCACGAAGTCTCGATGCGGAAGTTGTTGAAGCTCAGGTTGCTGCTATCGGCGAACACGATCTCGACCTTGCGCTCATCGGATGACTCGGGGTCGAGCTCGACCGTGGTGATCCCGCCCTCGATGTTGAATGACTGGAGTCGGGTCCCGCCGAAACGGTCGGTAGTCGTGACCGACAGCGTCGTGGGACCGCCGGCGTTCTTGACCTGGAACGAGTGGACGACCATGTTCGCGTCATGACGCCCGATGCTGATCTCGAAGCGGCTGAACCACCAGTCGCTCCAGTACTTGCCCCAGCCTTCGGAGTCGGTGGTCGTGTAGTAGCTGTCGGTCCGCCCAGCGCCGAAGTTCAGCAGGAAGAAGTTCTCGGGAGATGTGTCCGTCGTCATGCCGTTGTAATCGCCATACGGCAGGAGCGAGTACACCGTGCCCGGAAGGCTCACGACCGTGAAGTCGGTGCCGCTCTCGCGGGTGCCGGACTGGCTGGTGACCGCGATGCGGCCGGTTGTCGCGCCAGCCGGAACGACCGCAGTGATCTGCGTGTCGGTGTCCACTGTGTACTCGGCAGCCGTACCGTTGAACGTCACGCCACGGATGTTGAAGAAGTTGCGGCCGGTGAGGACGACGTGTGTGCCGGGTGTGCCGCTGGCCGGAGTGAACGATGTGATCACCGGTGCGGTGATGTTCAGCGTGTCGGCGCTCGTTCCGGTACCGGCCATGTTGCTTACGGTGACCTTGCCGCTTACAGCGGCCTCCGGGACGGTCGCGGTGATCGTGTTGTCATCGACTATGTCAAACATCGCCGACAAGCCACCGATGGTCACGCCGTTGGTGCCGTAGTCGAAGTGCGAACCCGAAATCATGATCGTCTCGCCCGGCGCCGCGTCACTCGGGCTGAAGCCGGACACGGTGGGAATCCACTTGAGCTTCTGGTCCGCCGTTATCTCGCTTCCGGAGGCCACGGTGACCGTGCCGGCGGTGCTGATGTTCTTTGCGTCGGTCCAGTACGGGAAGGAGCCGACCTGCTGGCCGAGGTTGTTGTAGTAGCGGACGTGGTAGTCGCCCACCGGCAGGTTGGCGGCTCGGTAGTAGCCCGCGACATCGGTCAGCACGGTCTTCACAAACGCGTGAGTGTCAGCTCGGAAGACTGATACGACCATCCTCGTCATCGGCCAGCCACCGTAGAAGTCCTCGACGGTGCCGGCGATGGTGCCGGTGCTGTCGACCGTGAAGTCGCTTGTGCTCGTCGCGGTCATTCCGGCGAGCGATCCAGTCACGGCGATGCGGCCGGTCGTCGCGCCCGCCGGCACCCACGTGCGCAATGACGTGTCCGAGTCGACCTGGAAGACCGCCGAGGTCCCATTGAAATGAACCGCCGTCACGCCGGCTATCTGGGAGTAGCGCACTCCGGTGACTGTGACCACCGTACCGGGCGAACCGTGAGTCGGACTGAAGCCGCTCACAGTGGGTCCGCCAACAGCGAATGCAGTTGTCGCGGATAGACAGAGGATCACCACCAGGGCGACTGCGAGTAGGGACAGGCGTGAGCGAGTATGCATGGGTGCCTCCCAGTGACATGCCCTGATCACCGGCGCGCGGCGGCGGTGCCAAAGCTGCTTGTGTGCGCCCCATCCCCATGGCTACTTTCCCCGGCCTCACGGTTTCTAGACGGGGTAGTACAAGAAAATGAACGAGCGCCCGCCCGTGCTCGGGGACGGACGCTCGAGGGCTCGCTGGTGGGCGATGAGGACGCGAGATGTTGCCTAGCCGAGCAGCGCTCGCGCTGCGACGGTCCTGCCGCCTCCCGCAGCTTTGGCTTCATACATCGCCGTATCCGCGCGTCGAATCGCCGATTCGACACCCTCGTCCGGCTCGATCACGGCCACGCCAATGCTCACTGACGGCTCAATGTACCCATTCGCCAGATCGAGTCGCTCCGCAACGCATCGCTGAATCTTGTCCGCGATATCCATCGCATCCTGCGAACCGTGAACCCCTGTCAGCACGACCAGCATCTCGTCACCACCGAACCTGCCCGCGAAATCGTCTCGACGGATACACGATCCGATTCGGGCGGCAAAGGTGCGCAGCAGAGTATCTCCGCCGCTGTGGCCATGAGTGTCGTTGGCGTCCTTCATATCGTCGATGTCACAGAACAGCACGGCACAGCGGCTCCCCGATCGCCGTGTCGCCTCGGTTGCGACGCGCAGCCGTTCGAGGACCTCCGAGCGACTTAGCAATCCGGTGAGTTCGTCGATCTCTGCCCTGCGCTGCAGCCCCTCTTCCGCAGCGACCTCGGCGTCGATCGTTCGGAATGAAGCGACCCGACGGCCATGCCTGAGCGTACGCTCGTAACGTGAAGTGTGGACCTCGATCCAGTGATACGCGCCGTCCTTGGCCCGGACTCGGAACCGTAGGCATGTCTTCCTGTCCCCCGATTCCAGGCTCAGATCGACCTCGCGCTGTTCTCTGTCGTCGGGATGCACAAAGTCCGTGGCATTCCGTCCAACCCACTCGCCCGGATCCCAGCCGAGCAGCTGCTTGATGGCGGGCGAGACCCATTCAAGGACGTCGTCGTTGATGAGCAGAACCGCATCCGAGGAGTTCTCGGCGAGGAGGCGAAAGTGCTCCTCCGACAACATGATGGCGGCTGCGGCTGCGTGCCGCTCGCCGACGTCTCGCCACGTGTAGGACAGCCCATCTCCGACCTTCACCGCGCGAATATCGTAGACGTGCACTGTGCCGTCGACCGGCTCCTGCTCGTAGCAGAAGTCGTCAAGAATCAGCGCCTCACCCGTCTCGACGACGCTGCGGTATCTGTCGAGAAGCCCAGTCCCGTCGCGGCCAGGTAGCAGATCGAGCAGTCGGGCGCCGACCAACTCATCGCTTGATAACCCGTTGTAGATGCAGGCTGCATCGTTGGCCTCAACATAGACGAAGTCGACGATGAGGCCGCTCTCGTCCCGAACCGCCTCAAGCCTGACATGAGGATCGAGCAGCGAGTCGTTCGTGGCTTGGAGTCTCGCACCCGCTCTCTCGGCATTCTCGCGGCCGCTCACGTCGTGAATCACCGAGAGCAGCACTGGGTCGCCGCCTACCGAGACCGGGCTACTGTGGACTTCGACGGTGCGGATCTCGCCGCTGGCCAACCGGTGCGGGAAGATGAAGTAGGCTCGCTCTTGTGCCTGAGCCTTGTGCCGTTCGAGATCGACCTCTTCGGGCGAGAGTTGATTGATGTCGCGGATGCTCATCGACTTGATCTGCGGCCGCGTGTAGCCGTAGAAGCGAAGAGCTCCGTCGCTCGCATCGAGTAGCTGGCCAGTGTCGCCGTCCATCAGCAGCATGACGGCGTCGTGGCCGCGACAGAACCGCTCGAAGTCGGTGGGCGGCGTGCCGTCCTGTACCCCGCTCGTGGCGGTGGGCTCTAGGTCCATGCCGCGCCTCTCCCCGTTAGTCTGGGCGGCGACGGCATCGCCAAGGGACCAGATTCGCCGTCAGCGTCTTCACCCCGACCGCGACGATTGACCTGACTCTACACCCCGCTCTCACCATCCGCACTTACAGGGGCGGTCGCGCTTCAGCCCCAAGCCTTGTCGGCAGATCGACCAGGGGGGCACCGAGAGCGTACCGACCACCCATTACGCCTCGCCGCTTCAGACGAGAACGGCAGGCCAGAGAACCATTCCTGGATCTCGGGCCTGCCGATAATTTGCTGGTGGGCGATGAGGGATTCGAACCCCCGACCTCTTCCGTGTAAAGGAAGCACTCTCCCGCTGAGTTAATCGCCCTCGCCCCAGATCCAACGCGTTCGCGCGTGGCGATACGTCCTGTCCGGTGCTCCACGCATTCTAGCAGTGTGGCGTCTCCTGCCGGATAGTGAATCCGGAGTGTATCGCCCGTGCTAAGCGGCGTCTTGAGCAAGGGCGTATAGTCGGCACTACTTGGGATATCGACATGGGAGCGCCCAGCCGACGGGGGCCGTACGTGGCTCCTGTCCGATTGGAACGCTCCCCAACAGGGCTTGGGGGCCACCATGTATCAACGCTGGCGTACGCGCGCGTTCTCGCTACTGGTCTTGGGGGTGTTCGTCGCCGCGCTTTGCGCTCTGCCAATCGACGCGTCGGCGGGTGCCGGCTGGACGAACCAGAACCCCGAGACCTTCAATGCCGTCCAGTTCGCCGACGAGTCGGTGGGATGGGCTGTAGCCGGGAGCGGTGCGATTCTGCACACCGAGGACGGCGGGGCGACATGGGCACGCCAGTCCTCGGGCACTGCGACATGGCTCACCGACGTCCACTTCATCGGCTCGACGGATGGATGGGTCACCGGCAACGGGGGCGTCATCCTTCACACGAGCGACGGCGGTGGCACGTGGTCTGCGCAGACTTCCGGCACGGAGTACGACCTATATTCGGTCTGTTTCGTCGACGCCAACAACGGCTGGGCCGTGGGTGCGTCAGGCGTGATTCTGAACACGACCGACGGCGGCGACAACTGGCTGCCGCAGTCATCGGGCACGTTGGACTACTACGGAACCGTGAAGTTCACCGATGCCTCCAACGGTTGGGTGCTTTCCGGTGGGTCGCTTCTGCACACGACCAATGGCGGCGCCAACTGGGTGGCGCAGTCGCCAAGCACCTCTGAGTACATGGTCTCGATGGACTTCGTCGATGACCAGACCGGCTGGATCGTCGGTGGCAATGGCCTGGTTTTGGCGACGTTGGATGGCGGTGCGAACTGGGTCCCGCAGTTGGGCGCGTCGTTTGATTGGCTCAACTCCGTCGACTTCATCGACGCCTCCAACGGCTGGGCCGTGGGCGGCAGTGGGACGATCCAGCACACCTCCGACGGCGGAGAGAACTGGGACCTGCAGAGCTACGCCGCACCCTGGGTGAACCTCTACTCCGTCAGCATCGTTGACGTGGACAATGGCTGGGCTGTGGGCGAGGGCAGCACCGTCATGAGCACCAACGACGGCGGAACGAACTGGAGCGCACAGGCGGCGAGCACCGTATCTCGGCTGGCCGCGGTCGACTTCATCGACTCGTCGAGCGGGTGGGTAGTCGGTGACGGCGGCGTCGTGCTTTCAACGACCAACGGCGGCAAGACGCTGACCCCACAAGACTCGACAACGTCCGAGAACCTCACGTCGGTCGACTTCGTGGACGACGCAACCGGCTGGGCTGTCGGCGGCAACGGGACGATCCTCGGCACGACTGATGGTGGGGCCAACTGGCTTACTCAGACATCAAGCACCACGGCGCTCTTGAGTTCAGTCGCCTTCGTGGACGAATTGAACGGATGGGCGGTGGGTGACCTGGGAACGATCCTGGTCACCGCGGATGGCGGCAGCAACTGGGATGCGCAGCTTTCCGGCACCACCGAGTACCTCACGTCCGTGTGCTTCACCGACGCGCTGCACGGCTGGGCGGTCGGGCTGAATGACACGATCCTGCAGACCATTGACGGCGGGCTGACCTGGACGCCGCGGCCCTCCGGCGATCTGCTGACCTTCACCTCCGTTGACTTCGTGAGCACCACGACGGGCTGGGTGGCGGGCTACGACTCGAACTCCGGCCTTCCCGCGCTGATCGGCACCACCGATGGCGGCCTGAACTGGACTTCGCTCGCCATCGGCGAGGGCGCATCGCTCACCGGGGTCGACTTCGTCGACGCGTCGAACGGCTGGGTCGTCGCAACTGACGGCGGAGTCCTCGCGACGACCGACGGTGGCACCACATGGTCAGCTGCCGAGTACCCGGCATCGAACTCAAGCCTCAACGCGGTCTGCTTCGTTGATGCGACGAACGGCTGGGTCGTGGGCGACGGTGGAGCGGTCGCGAACTACTCGGTTGGCTACAGCATCCAGCCCTGGGCCGGCCCGGGAGGCTCCATCGCTCCGTACGTCGCCCAAAGCGTGCAGCCGGGTGCCGATAGCACGTTCACGATCACCCCGAACGCCGGATACGCGATCGAGACGGTGCTCGTCGACGATGCACCGATCGGCGCCGTGATGAGTTACGTCTTCACCAACGTGACCGCCGATCACAACATCGCCGCCTACTTCGTTAAGACGTGGGATCTCACGGCTGCGCCATCGACCAACGGCACGATCACGCCCGAAGGCACGACGACTGTGCATGAAGGCGTAGATGCCACGTTCACTGTCACCGCGGACGCGGGCTACCGCGTGGGCGTCGTGACCGATAACGGGGGTCCGGTCGCGATCGACGGCAATGGTCGGTACGTCATCACTGGTGTCGCCGCCGATCACGAGATCGCAGCCACGTTCATCAAGGTCTGGAATCTCACCGCCTCGCCGGGCGCGAACGGCGCGATCGTTCCGAGCGGCGTCACGACTGTCGATGAGGGCGCGACGGCCACCTTCACCGTTACGGCCGACACGGGCTACCACGTGGCATCCGTGACCGACAACAGCGCCCCGGTGTCGCTTGTCGGCGATGAGTATGTGATCAATGCGGTGGCCGAGGACCACACGGTTGCCGCGACGTTCGCCAAGAACGTCTACACGCTCACGTATCGCGCGGGCGCCAATGGCTCGGTGCTCGGTTCGGACGTACAGGCTGTCGAGTACCTGGCAAGCGGAGCCGAGGTGACCGCGTTCCCCGATGAGGGCTACCGATTCGTGGATTGGTCTGACGGCGTACTCACGGCGTCACGTACCGACGCGAACGTGACGGGAGATATCGACGTCACCGCCAACTTCGAAGTCGCGACCTACGTCATCTCGGCGACTGCCGGCGCGAATGGCGCGATCAGCCCGAGCGGCTCGGTCATCACCACCGCCGGTGCGGATCAGACCTTCACGTTCACTCCTGCCGCTGGCTACCACGTCTCCGCGGTGACCGTGGACAGTGAACCGGTAGCAAGTCCCGGTGGGTCGTACACATTCACGAACGTGCTCGCCGCACACTCCATCAACGTGGACTTCGCGCCCAACCCGTCGTTTGTGGGAGTGATCACCAACGGCGCCACCCCGCTCAATCGCGTGGTAGTAAGCGCATATGACGCAGCAACGCATGCTCACGTGAAGGGTGTCTTCACAGACGCCGCAGGCGCGTACTCGCTGGTCTTGCCTCCGGGCTCCTACCATCTGCGCTTCACCGGCACCACGCCGTCGTCGCTGGCGCAGTACTACGACCACCAGTCGACGATTGCCTCGGCTGCGGTCGAGGCGTTGGCCGGCAGCGAAGTCAGGACGGTCTCGAGCGACCTCGCCCCGCCCACTCCGCCAAGCTCCGCAGTGATCCAAGGCGTCATAACGAGTGGCGCCAGCCCGCTCAATCGCATCGTCGTCACCGCATTTGACGCCGGTACTCACGCCTATGTGAAGGGTGTCTTCACCAACGCGGCCGGCGAATACTCGCTGACGCTGCCGGCGGGCTCCTACCACCTGCGCTTCACGGGAACCACGCCAGCCTCGCTGAGCCAGTACTACGACCACCAGTCGATGATCACCGCAGCGGCCGTCATCGAGCTCACCGGTGGCCAGACGCGAACCATCTCAAGTGACCTTGCGCCCGCCGCGCCCGGTACGCAGTCGATCACCGGCGTCATCACGAACGGCGCCACGCCGCTCTCCGGCATCGTCGTGAGCGCGTTTGATGCGACCACCCACGCGTACGTGAAGGGCACGTTCACCGGCGCAGGCGGCGCATACGCGCTGTCGCTTCCCGCCGGGTCGTACCACGTACGCTTCACGGGAACCACGCCGGCGGGCCTGACCCAGTACTACGACCATCAGGCTCGCATCGGTGCGGCCGCCATCGTCGTGCTCGGGACCGGAGTCGACACGTCGGTGTCGAGCGACCTCTCGGGTGCGATAGCGCCGTAGCCGCAACGCGGCACTCAGCACTCAAAGCGAACGGGTGGCCCCGCAAGGGACCACCCGTTCGACGTATCTATGGAGAAGCTGGTGCCCCCAGGAGAATTCGAATCTCCGTCTCCGACCTGAGAGACCGGCGTCCTTGGCCACTAGACGATGGGGGCGCTGCACAGAATAGCAGGTCTGAAGAAGCCTGAGCTCAAGCGTCGTTTTCGGGAACCCGATGGAGCAAGTGGGACGGGGGGATTCTGTCCCTACTATGCCGGGGGGGTCCGAGCATGGTGCGCACTGGCCGACTCTTGATCTTTGCCTTCGCTCTGATGACCGCACTGCTGGCCACCACCGCTACTTCAGTTGCGCTCGAACCGCCGACGGCGGCCCAGCTCAAGGCGTACGCGGCGGACGGCACACTCGCCGAGCGGATCGCGGATGCGAAGGCCATCGGCAACGACAAGACCGACCCCTCTCTCGTCACGATGTGGCGCGCGAAGACCCTCGCCGCTCGCGGCGTCTACAGCCTCCCGGCTCCCCCGAGTGGGCTGCGCGGCGGACTGAGCTCCACGGGAAGCCAGCGTGCGCTCGCGGTCTGCATCGACTTCGCCGATTACCCCGCGACCATCTCCTCCGCGACCATGGCGGCTCGGCTCGGCAAGGCGTCGGATCCGGCAGACCCCTACTTCCCCTACGAAAGCGTGTGTGGCTACTACCAGCGCTCGTCGTACGGGGCTCTCGACCTGCAGATCGACTCGTACGGCTGGCACCGCTCCTCGGTTCCGTCCACACAGGTCGTGCAGACCGCCGCCGGTCGGGAGGCGCTGATCGCCGAGGCGCTTCAGGATATCGACAGCCAGTCGGTCGACCTCTCGCGCTACGACAACAACGGTGACGGCGCGATCGACTACCTGCTGGTGTACTGGACCGCTCCGAAGGGCCAGTGGGCCACGTTCTGGTGGGCGTGCAAGACCAGCTGGTTCGCGACGTCCTTCACGGCAGATGGAGTCCGGCCGGGTACGTACGCCTGGCTGTGGCCGAGCGCAGGAAGCCAGGTCACCGGCATCCATGAGACGGGGCACGCGCTGGGGCTCCCGGACCTCTACGACTACGACACGGGCACCGGCCCAAGAGGCGGCACGGGCGCCTTCGACATGATGGACAGCTCCAAGTACGACCACAACGCGTTCAGCAAGTGGCTGCTCGGCTGGTCAACACCGTCGTTCGTCACCACTGACGACTACGAGACTGAACTGAACCCGGCGGAGAACGACGGCGAGTCGATCGTGGTCATGCCGGATGCATCGGCGTCGAGTCTCTTCTCGGAGTGCTTCATGGTCGAGTACCGGCGAAACGTCGGCAACGACAGCCACATGTTCGCCGATGCCGGGCTCACGATCTGGCACCTGGACTCCCGGCTCAACGACGCCGGCACCAACTTCGCGTGGAACAACTCCTCGACGGCGCACAAGCTCCTGACGCCCGAAGAGTCGGATGGGCTGTGGCACATCGCGAACGGCAACCTGTACTACGCCCATGACACATGGACAGGGGGTAAGACGTTCACTCCCAGCGGACTGCCCTCGAGCGCTCGGTACGACGGCACTGCAAGCGGCGTGACGGTGACGGACATCGAGTTCGAGTATGGCAAGGCGGAGTTCGACGTGTACATCGAAGGTCGCGCTGACGCGATGCCTCCTGTCACAACCAGCGATGCGGTCGCGGACTACGAGACCAGTGCGGCCGTGACATTGACGGCGGCCGACTCGGACTCCGGCGTCGCCCGCACCGACTGGCTGCTCGATGGCGCGTCGGGAAAGGGCGTTCGCGTTGAGACCTCACAGAGCGGCGCGCATACGCTGAGCTTCTGGTCCGAGGATCTTGCGGGAAACGTCGAGTCGCAGACAACCGTCAGCTTCGTCGTACACGACGTCACCGCACCCGACACCACCTGCGACGCGCTGGCTACCTACACCGACGTGGCCACGATCTCTGTTGCAGCGGCCGACGACGCGTGCGGAAGCGGCATCGCGAGCGTGTCGTGGCGGATCGACAGCGAGACCACGCTGAGCGTCGACGCCACGAGCGCGACTGTCGTGTGCTCGGCGGTCGGACCCCACAGCCTCACGTACTGGAGCACCGACCTCGAAGGTAACGACTCGCGACCCAGCACCGCGCAGTTCCACGTCGTCGGGCCGACGCACTTCCAGCTTGTTCGGGTTCCGCTCCCCGCAGCCGTAGGCACCACGATCACGCTCGCGGGTCGCATCGATAACGAGGACGTCGCGTGCACGCTTATTGATGAGCCCGTCGTGCTGCAGACCCAGGTCGCCGGCGAGTGGAAGCCCGCCGTCGACACGATCGCGCATGCGGATGCTGATGGAGAGTTCGCGTTCGCTCTGGCCCCGGCGAAGAGCGCGCGCTACCGGATCGCGACCGGTCCCGGGGGTGCGTTGCGCGAAGCGGCTAGCGAGCCGTTCGTCCTGGGCGTCAAGGCGGTTGTGTCTCGGCCGTCCGCCCCTCGCGCGCCGCGACCCAACCGCACGTTCTCGGTGGCCGGGACCGTGAAGCCGGTGACGGCGCGCAAGGCGGTCGTGAAGTGGTACCGAGTCGTGGGAACCGCGAAGCGCTTCTACAAGAGCCAGACGGTCACGGTCTCGGGCGCTGGGAACTGGAGCGCGAAGCGAGCGCTGCCGAAGGGCTCCTGGGCGTCGAGCGTCGTGTACACCGACTCACTCGGCGTGACGACGACGAGCAGCTATCGCACCTTCCGTGTGAAGTGACTCACCGCCGAGTCGCCTCGCGGCGCGCTACGGCTTGCGCGGCCGCACACGGTGCACCGAGCTGCGTCGGATAACGCCCCGGTCCGTGTACACCGCCCGGAAGTAAGCCGTCCGAGCAGGGCGGACGGTGCAGCTCGCCCATCCCCATGCGCTCGACGGCCGGGCGGACACGAGCGTCCATCGAGAGTGGCCGTTGGGCGACCGGTAGAACTTCACGGTTCGCTTCGCGATCGGCCACCCCTGGACGTCTCGGATGCTTGCAGTCAGCCGCACGACGGTGCCGCGTTTCGGCGTGGACGCTGACGTCGTGAGGCGCACGATCAGCTTCGTCGACACAAGCGGCATCACCTGCAGGATCGACTCCATGCGCTCTCCGGGAGCCAGCGCGAGTGGCTGCGCCGAGGTGAGCACCCGTTCACCGTCGTGGGATGTCGTGGCGAACACGCCCCAGCTGTCGGCGAACTCGAGCTTGTACGTACCCGGCTCGATGTCTCCGAAGGAGAAGCGTCCCGTGACGACGGCGTGGCCGGATGGGTCGCGGCCGACTCCACCTACGTCGCGTCCACGGGAC
>JAAXWY010000005.1 GCA_013334745.1 Coriobacteriia bacterium | reverse complement strand
CGTCTGGATGTGCCGCCTTGAGGTGCCCGAGTTCGCCGATCTCCACAATCTTGTCGTCGCGAACGAGCACCGCTCCGTTCTCGATGTGCGGGGCCGCGACAGGCAGTACGTAGCGAGCCGTGAGCAACATGGGGTTTCCTCCGATAAGGGACTGCCGCGATTCTACCGCAGGAATGGGGGTGATGAGCGCGAGGCGAGGCCGATGCGCTCCGCAGGGGTGCCATGCGAGTTCCGCAGCCGGGGAAGGCGGCGCGGCCGCAAAGCGGCCAGTCGCCGACGGCCCCCGGCGAGGACTGCTCGAGCAGGACGCCCGTGACGGTCGCATCGCCGGAGGGACAGACCCGGTGCTACTTGACCGCAGTATGGAGCGCGACGATCCCGCCGGACATGTCTTTCCAGCTGATCGTCGTGAAACCGGACCGTCTGAGCTCGGCGGCGAGTTCGGCCTGAGCGGGGAACTGCCGAATCGAATCGTTGAGATAGACGAATCCGTCGCGGTCGCCCGTGAGCGCACCGCCGATGGCGGGGATGGCGTGACGCAGATACAGGTGATACACGCCGCGCCACACCGCGAGATTGGGCCGCGAAAACTCGAGAATGATGTAGCGACCTGAGGGCTTGAGCACACGGAGCACTTCGGCGAAGTTCTTCTCTCGGTCCGGGAAGTTGCGCACCCCGAACGCGACCGTGACGACGTCAAACGTCGCGTCATCGAACGGAAGCGCCTGTGCGTCAGCGATCGAAAACGAGACCGGTACCGCCGGCGGATTCTGCTCGGCTTTGGCCTTTGCGACCGCGAGCATCTCGGCGTTGAAATCGGTTGCGACCACCTCGGCGGGGTGGCCGAGATTGGCTACAGCGAAGGCGACGTCACCGGTTCCCGAAGCCAGATCCAACACGCGCGAACTGGGGGTGAGGTGTGCGGCGCGCACGAGTTCGCGACGCCACCCTCGATCGATCCCCATGCTCGCCATCGAGTTGAACGTGTCGTAGCGGTCGGCGATGGACGTGAAGATCGAGCTGACGCGCTCGGACGTCGGGTGTCCGGCTGCGGGATCGGTCTGCGGCATGGAGGGGCTCACACTTTCGTCGGCTCACACGCCGGTGGTGCCACCAGCGCGTGCTGATCGGATACTGCGGGCGGTGTCACACCCCGCCCGGCTCCGAGAACATTAGCGACATTCTCCGTGACGAACAAACCCGCGCACGCGGCGACGTGCTTGAGTGTGGCGGCGTGAGGCCAGTTCAACTCGCTCTTGTCGGCGACGGTGGACTGGGACAGACGGTCAAACTCCTGCTTGAGCGCCTTGATCCCAGGCTCGCGGTTTGTGATGGGTCCGGCCATGACGGCATCGATGCGAGCCATGGAGGCTCTAGCCTGCTCGATGCGCGCTTCGGTGAGCGTGGCGGTAGCGGGGTCGATGATGCCGGCGGCCGCCTTGACCTGGTTGATGCCGATCGCCGCATCGTAGGTCGCGTCACACATCTCATCGGGGCTCATCGCATGGCTCTCGTAGTTCATGATGTGCTTCCACGAGGGAAGCACCATGCGCTCGCGGTGCTCCTCCAGCGTCTTCGCGCGCAGCGTGTAGCCGTGCTCGGCAGGGTTCTCGAATGCGATCGAGCCCGGGTCGAGGAAGGGCGCCATGGGGCTCGTGAAGCAGAGAAGCCGCTTGTCATGGCCCACGACCTCATAGAGGTGCCGCACGTACTCGGTGGTCTCGCGCACGGACTCGGCGGTCTGCGAGGGGATGCCGGTCATGAAGTACAGGTCGAAGCGGCTGCAGCCGTTCTTGAGCGCGTCAACCACGGTGTCTTCGACCTGCTGCATCGTGTAGCTCTTCTTGCCGAACGCGGCGCGCACGCCGTCGTCGTGACTCTCGACCGAGATCTCCACCGAGTAGTCGTTGAGATTCTCGTTGAGGAACTCGTAGAAGCCGTCCGCGGGCGGCTTGAAGAACTCGAAGCCGATCGGATTCTTCATGTCGATGGTCTTGAGACCCTTTACGAAGTCACGTGTGTAATCAGGGCCCGCCTGAAGGAAGTCGTTCAGGACGAACATAGGACCCGGGATGTACTTCTGGATGTGCGCGATGTCCTTGACGAGAAGCGCCGGATCACGAAACGCGATCTTGTCGCGACCGAAGTTCTCGCGAAACGATGTCGCCGAGCCCCCGCATGTCACACAGTCATGCGTGCACCCACGGCACGTGAGCGATGCGCAGACGGGGTACTTGAGCCAATCCTTGAACGGGACGACACCCATCATGTCCCGATAGCGGATGACCGACTTCATGTTGAAGGAGTAGTCCAGCGAGATCGAGTTCATGTCACTGGGAACCCAGGACAGTTCGTTGACCACCGGCGTGCCGGTGGAATCCTTCCACGTGACGTTAGGGATGTCGAGTGCGCTTCCGCCGCGTTTGAGCGCCCACATCAGGCGAGTCATCGGCTCTTCGGTGGAGTCGCCACGAACGACGTAGTCGACAGCGCCATACGTGATGAGTTCGTCGTGGTAGTAGCTCGCGGACAGGCCGCCGAAGATCACGGGCTTCTCGGGGTGGAGCCGCTTGAGCACTCGCGCTACTTCGACCGAACCGTGGCAATGAGGCAGCCAGTGCAGGTCGATGCCGAACGCGACCGGATCCATCTTCGCGAGATACGCCTCTACGTCGAAGTCCGGCTTGTTGAGCATGAGGACGGCGAGATTGACGATGCGCACGCGCAGGCCGTGGCGCTCCATATACTCAGCCATGGTCGTAAAGCCGAGCGGATACATCTCGAAGATCGGCGTGGACGGAACCATGTCGGAGACAGGCCCGAACATGATCGAACGCTCCCGAAAGTCATAGACACTCGGGGCGTGAAGCAGCACGAGATCAACACGGGACATTCGCTGTGGCCTTTCGGTCGACGTTTGCAGCCGACCCCTGAACGGCACCCCTGCCGTTCCCCCGCGCGAGCTTTGGCCAACGCAGCCGCGCACCCGCGAGTATACAACAGAGAACTTAAGATTCCTGCCTACGCACTGCGACCCGGCACGCGGTGTACCGGGTCGCAGACGAGATTCAAGTTGACGCTATGGGCGGGCCTACTTGGGCGGCACTCCGCCGTTGACGTGACAGTTGGAGCAGTACGTCGGGTTGTGGCACGCGTCGAGACACCCGGCAGCACCCACCTTGCCAACGGCCAGAGGATGCTGGGTGCGCCACGGCTTCGAAGCGTCGTACTCGTAGTCGAGCTCCGTGCCGTGGTGACACGAGTTGCAGCCCTCGCCACCGGCACCGTGACACTTGGCGCATGACTTCGGAGCCTGCTTGCCAAGCTCGCCGTGCTTGTCCTTGAAGTCGACCGGGTGCGGCATCGGCACGCCGCCGTGACAGTCGATGCAGAACTTCTTGGCGTGGCACGTCGAGCACTCGTTGATCGACTCGACCTTGGGCAACGACTCGCCGAGCGACTCCTCGCCATGCCCGCCGCTCTCGGCCTCTCCGCCCTCAGCGGCCTCGCCCTCGGCCTTCTCACCCTCGGCGGCTTCAGCCGCGCCGTCCGCCGTCTCGGACGGACCGTTGAGCCACGAGACTCCGGATGCCCTGAGCGTGCGGCTCTCTTCCTCAGCGCCGAGCTCGCCGTGCCCCTTGGGGAAGAAGCCGGGCTCGAGATGGCTCGCCGGCTTGAGCTCGAAACCGGGAGTGTGGCACGCGGTGCAGGCGCCGCTGGGCTTCTTGTCGGTCGCTGAGTCCTGGCTGTGGCAGCGGAAACACGCCGTCATCTCCATGAAGTTCTCGTGCTTGGTATTGGCCACCTTGGTGACCGGGTGGGACAGCGTGAGATCGAAGTCCTCGACGTGCGCCGTCCGGTTGTGACACAGGGTGCAATCGACGTTGTTCTCGGCGTGCTTGGCGTGATCGATCTTGATGCCCTCACTGGGCGTGACTTTGCGCTTGGTCTCGTCGTGGCACTGCGTGCACTGCTTTGACTTCATCGTGAGCGCGACTTCGCTCTCGCCGTTGAGCGGGAGCTCGAACTTGTTGGTCACGGTCATGTACAACTCGCCGAGAGCCTCGGCCTTGTGGAGCACGAAGATGACGGGGTTGGCGTTAACCGGCATGTGGCACGCCATGCAGCTGATCTCGGAGTGCGGCGAGTGCCGGTAGGCGGTGATGGTGTCGTCCTGGACCTTGTGACAACCCTCGGAGCAGAACCACCGCGTCGAGGTGACGCCGAGGACCGGAATCATCACGGCGATGATCACGACGACCGCAACCGCAGCCCACACGATAAAGCGAGGCCGGCGCCTCGGGTCTCTGAAGCCATCAAACGAGATGCGCGCCATCACGAACCCTTCAAACTAGTAGTAGATGCCAACGGTCTTGTGGCACTGCAGGCACACGCCGTCCTGCGAGAAGTTGTAGTCCTTGATCATGAATTCGAACTCCGTGCCGTGCGGATTATGGCACGACGACGTACACGTGAGGCCCTTCTTCGCATGCAGGTCGTAGTACTTGGGTCGGATGGGATGCTTGTTCGAACCCTCCGCTGTCGGATGGCAGTCCAGACAGAGATCCGGTTGTACGCCGACGAGCAACGGGTCGTACGCAGACCCGTGCACGGAGTGGCAGCTCACGCACGCACTATCCGCATGTGCGGAGTTGGCGTACTGGGACTCTTTGTCACCGTGGCACTCCAAGCAGACCGCATTCCCCGACCCCGCGAGCAGCTTGGGATACTGCGCCGCGTGCGGGTTGTGACACGTACCGCACGTGAGGTCCAGTCCGATCGGATGATGACTCGCCTTTCCGAAATCACCTTCGACCTGTGGGTGGCACGTGTAGCACAGGTTCGGCTGCGGCTTGACCAGCAGTGGTGAGCTATCGGATCCATGTGGTTCGTGGCATCCCGTGCAGTTGTCGTTGTAGAACGGCTGGTGCTGGGTCGGGAGGTCCGACATCGAGGCGACCGACGGGTGACAGCTGAAGCACAGGTCACGTTGCTTGGAAACGAGGATGCCCTTGAAGTTGGATGCATGCGGGTTGTGACAGTCGGTGCACCACCCCTGCTTCGCCGGCGGGTGGGCCTGCATCCGGTTGATCTCCTGGCCGATCGGGTGACACGTGAAGCAGATCTTGTTCGGTGCCTGAGTGAGCAAAGCCCGATAGTCGGAGGCATGAGGGTCATGACACTCGGTACAGCGCCCTTGCATGAATGGCACGTGGGTATAGGTGTCATCGAGCAAAATGCCCATGTCTCCATGGCACATGTAGCAGATCTTCTCGGGCGGCATGACAAGCGAAGACGGCTGCCCTTCGAGGTTGCGGGTCGACTTCGACACCACACCGCCTTCGGTGGTCGTCGAATCCACGCGCGTTCCACCGGTCAGCGCGCTGACCGCACCGAACCACCAACGCAGCGGCAGCCATTGGACGATAGCGCGATACCTCGTGACCTGACGCGATGCCCCCTGGCGCACGGTCGAAGACACCTGAGCGCCATGCTTGGTGTGACAGACGGTGCAATCCCTCTGCAGGAACGGCGAATGAACGCTCGTGCGGGAGAGGTCGGGGATCTTCTCGGTATGGCACTGCAGGCACTCGAGATTGCGAGCAACGAAGCTGGCTTGCTGAGGACCGCGGGTGATCAGCACATCGGCTGTGGTCGTGGCGCAGCACAGAAGCAGGACGAGCAGCAAAATCAGCGCGATCAGGCCATACCACGACCCGCCGCGACGCTCTTGCTTCTCCTCATCCTCTTCCGGGGAGAGGGGCATTTCGGATGTGGGCTCGACTTCGCCGCCCACGACCTCCGGGTCCGACAAGGAACCTCCTCAGCGCACGAGCTAACAGGCAGGTAGACAGGTCTGGCTCGGCGCATCCTGCTGGCAGGCTCAGTCTAGCACGGCAGAGGCGCTTCCCTGAACTAGCCTGAGCGAGGTGATAAGGCTACTTTCCGGCGGTTCGCCTGAGGCCTTCGAGCGCCTCCGGCATGTCGGGAACCGAGTCGAGCGCCAACTGATAGCGCGCAGCAGCCCAGTCAGGTCTGCCCCACTCTTCGTACGCCATGCCCATGAGGTATTGCAGGCGAGCCTCGGTCGGATGCAGTGTGACCGCAGGACGCACCGCCTTCACGAGCGATCGATACTGCTTCTTCGACGCGTAGTATTCGCCGAGTTCACGCGCCGCGCGCACGTGACCGAGGTCTTGGTCGAGCACTTCCCAGAGCGCCGACTCAGCATCGGTGGCGCGGCCAAGCTTGAGCAGCGCCGAGCCACGCCCGTACAGCGCGGCGACGTCGCGCGGCGATTCGGAAAGCACGCCGTCGTACTCGGCGAGTGCCGCCGAGAAGTCCCCGGCCTCGAGGAGCGCATCGGCCAGGCCAAGCCGCGAAGGCAGGTCATCCGGATTCGCGACGACCTTGGCTCGCCAAGAGCTCACTGCACTCGCTTCGGCGAGCCGACGTTCCTGAGCGCTGTTGATGACGCCGTGAAGCACGTAGCCGAGCACGCCTGCGCCCACCAGCAGTCCGAGCAGCACCAGCGCGCCAACCCAAGACGCGACCGGCTTGAGCCGCACACGCGAATGCTCGTGGATATCCTGTGCGACACCCGTCGCCGGATGCTCGTCGCCGCCTGACCCGAACTCCGACACGGCCGCGCCTACTTCGGCTTCGGAGTTGCGCTCGCTTCAAGCCTGTCGAGGGCGCTCTGGATCGAGGCGTTGTCCGGCGCTCTGACTTGGGCCCGCTTGAGAACGTCGATAGCCGCCGCCGGATCATCCTTGCTCTCGTACAGTGACGACAAGAAGATCCAGGCATCGATGTATGCGGGGTCCATCTCGGCAGCGATCTTCGCCTGCTCGATCGCTTTGTCGAGCTGCTTAGCGCCGTCGTAAGCGCGAGACAACTCCATGCGCAGGGCAGGGCCGAACTCCTCGACCTCGACACCCATGAGGCCGACCGTGATCGCGTCCTCGTAGTACTTGGGGTTGAGCGTCTGACCTGCGATGTTGTGCACGCTGGTGAGGAAGACGTAGTTGTCGTACTCCCACGGCACGAAGTCGATCGTATCCTGAAGCGCTTGGACGGCGAGCTGATACGTCTCAAACGCCTTGGTGAGCTGAGGCGTTGGATCCTGGCCGTTCGTCTGCGCCGTCTGGGCCGCGTTGAGATACTCGATGATCATGTCGCGGTGCGCAACACCGATCTCCGCCTTGTACATGTCGTTGAACGGATTGAGGCGCGCCGCGGTCTGGGCCGCATCGACGCGGGCCTGACCCTGTGTACCGATCATGGCCATCAGATACGCCCGGTCGGCCTGCATGAAGACGATTTGATTGCCGATACCCAGCCCGGCGAGGATCACGCCCACGACCGCAACAGCCATCCCCCACGAGGGCGCCTTGAACTCGCGTACTGAAACCGAAGGTGCGAGCAGTACGCCGAGGGCCGCCCAGAGCAGAAACGAGTTGCCGGTGACCGACAGCCCGAACATGAGCTGCACAATGTAGCCGGCGCACGCTGCCCAAAACGATCCGAACAGAATGCGGCGATGATCCTCGGAACGACCGAAGACGAGCGGCGCGGACCGGACTGCGGTCCATGCAAGTACCCCGTAGACCAGCACGAGCCCGACGATGCCGATTCCAGCGGCGAGCTGCAGCGGATAGTTGTGCACGTTGTCTGCAACGGATCGATAGCCGGCGTCAGTGACGTACTGAAGGGGCTTGTACTTGGGAAAGACCAGCCGGAATGTATCGGCCCCAAAGCCGAAGACCGGCCGGTCCTGAATCGCCGCGATGGCGGCCTGCCAGATCTCGGTTCTGGTCTTCCCGCTGCCGGCGTTGAACTGCGGGATGGACTTGAGGCGCGCCGCGACGTTCATGACGTCGCTCGGGTTGGAGAGACTGCGGCCGACGATCACCGCGGCCAGCGCACCGATGGCGCCCACAGGCACCCAGTCGACCTTGAAGAACCTCGGCTTGTGTCGGAAGGCGATGAAGATCACGAGCGGGATCGCCACAAGCCCGCCGATCCACGCTCCACGCGTGAAGGCCACGATCCAGCACCACACATTGATGGCGAAGCCGAGCCAGTAGACGAGCCGCATCGAGAGCTTGTCCTCGGACAGAACGAGGCCGAGTGCGATAGGCAGCGAGAACATGAGGAACCCGCCGAGCAGGTCGGGGTTTCCGTAGGTGGCGAAGGCGCGGTTGGGCTCGAAGGGCAGCTGGCCCCACTTGACCGGATCGGCGCCAAGAAACTGCAGGACGCCATAGCCTGCGACGATGAAGCTCGACCAGAACAGGGACTTGGCGAGCGTGCGCACCCGCGATGGTCGATCCGCGAACTGGAGAACGAGGAAGTAGATGACCGCGTAGTTGATGAATGACGCGAGGCCCTCGAATCGGCGGTACTTGCCGAAGAAGGCGGTCGCGGGCGAGATCGAGGTGATCGTGGAGAGCGTGATCCACACGAGCATCGCGAGGATCAGCCAGTCGACCGGAGAGTGACGGATCTTGCCGCCACGAACCAAGACGTCCCAGCCCCAGGCAGCGAGGGCGATGAACCCGAGAACGCGCTGGAAGAAGACCTTGAAGATGTCGAACTGGTCGTAGGTCAGCGGAAGCTGTATGCCCAGCCAGGTCAGGTTGCTCATCGCGATCGGCACGATGAAGATCATCGCCAGCAGCGACCACCAGGCCACCTTCCTGGCAGTGCTCATGGTCTCCTCGGGCGTGATCGGCGCGATCTTCGGCGCCGACGACTTACCCGATGCCCGCTTGCTGTCCTTCGCCATCCAGTGTGCTCCTTATCGTGCGCCGCGGCCCGTCAGAACGACTCTGAGGGTCTCCGCGACGATCTGGGCGTCCATCGCCAGGTTCTGATGATACATATAGATGAGGTCGTACTTCAGTTTCCGTTCAGGTGTTGTGGCGTAACCACCGCTGACCTGAGCCAGCCCGGTCACACCAGGCTTGATCCTGAACCGCTCGCGATAGCCTGGTATCTCCGTGCAGTACTGCTCGACGAATACCGGTCGCTCCGGCCTCGGTCCGATGAAGCTCATCTCGCCCTTGAGGATGTTGAACAGCTGCGGGAGCTCGTCGATTCGAGACCGCCGCAAGACGCGGCCGACGGAGGTCACACGCGGGTCGTCTTCCTCGGCGAGAACTGCACCCGACTCGTGCTCGGCGTCGTTGATCATGGTGCGGAGCTTGTGAACCGAGAACGGCTTGAGGTTCTTGCCCGAGCGGACCTGGGAGTAGGTGATCGGCAGCCCGTCGGTCAGCACGATCGCGAGCGCTGCCAGCAGCAGGAGCGGAGCCGTGACTATCAGAAGCAGCGTGGCCCCGATGAGGTCGAGCACGCGCTTGGCAGCTGCGTAGTAGCCCGGCACCGACGAGCTGGTGATCTGCATGAGCGGGACGTCGCCAACGATGGCGTCGACCGTGCCGATGAAGATCTCATAGAGCTCGGGCACCACATCGACGCGGACGCGTACGTCATCGGCGAGCACGAGTGATTCGACCAGCTCACGCAATGCGACCGGACTCACAACGATGACGCGGTTCGCGCTGGTATCGTGCGCGATGCGAGCGAGGTCATCGGCGCGCCCGAGCACCGGGTAACCGCCGACCAGAGCGCCCGCAGGCAGCGAAGCATTTGCGTCCGGCTCGATGAGTCCGGTGACGCGCCAGCCCCACTTCGCGCGGCGCACGAGCTCGTCGGCGAGCTCAACCGACGTGTCGCCCACGCCCACGATGAGGACCCGCTGCTCGGGCCAGCGCACGGTCCCAACGCGCAGGAACACCAGCCGCCACCCTACAAGCAGCACGAACTCGAGTGCGAACGCGAGCAGAATCGTCCAGCGCGCGAAGGACGCGGTCGCGGGGCCACCGAAGAACGCGATGGCGGCGGTGAGGATGCTGCCGAGAGTGACTGCGGCACCAGCACTTCGCACGACCGACCAGGTGGTGTCGGTGCGCTCCGGGTCGTACAGGCCGTAGGCCCATGCCGCTCCGAGATAGACGATCGTGATGAGCGGGGCAATCAGCAGGTAGGCGTCGAAGTTGAACGCCGGCAGGCGGCCACCGAAACGAACGAGGAACGCGAGCAGGTAGCCGACGTTGATGAGAACGGCGTCCAGCAGCACCGAGAGCGCTATGAATCTGTTGCGCGACACCTACGGCCCTCCCCGCTCGGCATGCGAACTGATGGCCTCGTCATACACCATGAGCGTCTTGGCGACCATCCCATCCAGCGTGAAGTCGGTGTTGGCGCGGCGCAAGGCCTGAGTGCCGAATCGCTCGCGCAGGTCCAAGTCGTCGAGCAGCCGGTTGAGCGCTTCGCCGAGGCGAACCGAGTCGCCCACCGGCACCACGATTCCCGTCACCCCATCGGCGTTGACGAACGGCACGCCGGTCGGCAGGTCGGTGGAGACGACAGGCGTGCCCGAGAGATGCGCCTCGAGCTGCACGAGGCCATAGGCCTCGCTGGGCTCGGTGGAGGGCAGGCAGAAGACGTCAGCGGCGCGGTACCACGCAGCGAGATCGACGTCGTCGACGCGCTCGATGAAGCGGATGCGGTCGGTGATGCCGAGCGCAGTAGCGATCTCGCGCAAGCGGCCCTCAAGCGGGCCGGTCCCGATAATGACAAGGTCGCCGCGCACGGCGTCCATCGCACGCACCAGCACCTCGACGCCCTTGTAGTAGACGAGACGGCCGACGAACAGCACCGTCGGTCCGCGGAGCGTGGCGATGATCTCGGCGGCGCGGGATGAGATCGCAGCTTCATCGGCGAAGCGGGCGGGGTCGATTGCGAACGGCACGACGCGCACCTTGTCGAGATGCGGCGACACGAACGGGCTGTTCTCGGCGATCTGCGGTGCGCCCACGATGATGCGATCGACGCGCGCGAGCACCCGGCGCAGCAGGGGCGCGTAGGCCTTGAGGATGTTCTTCTGGCGCACGATATCGGCGTGATACGTCATCACGGCCGGGCCCTTCGCGCCCGCGGCAAGCCACGCGGCGTCGCCCCACGGGTAGGGGAAGTGGAAATGCAGCACGTCGGCCGGGCGCTCACCGGTCGTCGCCGAGAGGATCGCGCGCGACATCCCCAGCGCGATCGGCGTGGACGCGAACGCCGCCGAGCGGCCGAGGCGTAGCACCTGCACCCCGCCGATTGTCTCGCCCACGGTGTCTGAGCCCTCATTCGCGACGATCGCTCGCACCTCGTGTCCCGCCGCTGCGAGACTGGTCGTGAGTAGGTTGAGGCTCTGCTCGACACCGCCAAGGTGCGGTGGGAAGAAGTACTTGTTGACGTGGACTATGCGCACGGGAGCACCTCGCGAACGACCGTCGCCACGTCGCCGCCCACGTAGCGCACTCCGGCGATGCCGGCAGCTGCGGCGGCGGCCATGTCGCCGTCCGTATCGCCGATGAAGACCGCGCGCGCTGGGTCGGCGCCGAAGTCGCGCATCGCGTCGAGCAGCATGCCCGGCGCCGGCTTGCGGCAGTCGCACTCTCGTGTGAGTTCGGTCGCGCCGAGCTCGGGATGGTGCGGGCAGTGATAGACGGCGTCGAGATGCGCGCCGTGCTCGGCGAGGCGATCGGCGATCCAGCGCTCGAAGGCGAGATACTCGGCCTCGGTGTAGAGGCCGCGCGCGATCCCCGCCTGGTTGGTGACGACGACCGCAAGCGCGCCGGCGTCGTTGATCGCCTTGACGCCGGCGATGGCCCCGGGAACCCACTCCCACTCGGCCGGCGTGTGGACCCAGCCGTGGTCGACGTTGAGCACGCCGTCCCGGTCGAGCAGCACGAGCGGCTTGTCCCGCCATGCGGCGACTTCGGCGTTGGCGGACGCGTACGCATCAGGGACGCCGATATCGACGAACGCCCCGGGATAGACCGCACCCGCGACCGCGCCCTGCTCGACGAGCGTGGGCACCACGTCGCGCTCAAGCGAGAATGCACCATCGCGACCGGCGAACACGTCGCGAGTCATCGCGTAGACACCGCCGTTGATGAGTCCGGCGCCCTCGCGGTCCTTCTCGGCGAAGGCTGAGACTCGACCGTCAGCCGCAAGCGTGACCGCACCGTAGCGCGCGGTGTCGGCGACTTCGCGCAACGCCATCGCCAGCGGAACGCCGGCCGCGCGACGCGCCAGCGCAAGATCGAGGTAGTTGAGGTCGAGCAGCGTGTCGCCGTTGAGCAGCAGGAACTCGTCGCCTTCAAGCTCGCGAGCGGCCAGCGCAGCCGCGCCGCCGGTGCCGAGCGGCTCGGGCTCGACGACGACCTTGGCCGACACACCCCACGCCGAGCCGTCGCCGACGTGCTCGGCCAGCTGCTCGCCGAGACGCCCAGCAGCCACGACGATGCGCTCGATGCCGTGGCGGCGCAGGTTCCACGCGAGGTGATCGATGAACGGCCGACCCGCGGCCGGCAGAAGCGACTTGGGGACGGTCGCGGCGATGTCGCCGAGGCGGGACGCGAGCCCGCCTGCGAGGATCACGGCTTCGCGCACACCCGCTCCTCGACGATGCCGCACAGGATGTGAGCGATGACGATGTGCAGCTCCTGGATGCGCGGGGTCGAGCCCGACGGTGCGCAGATCGCGACGTCGCAGATGTCGGCAAGCGGCCCGCCCGCCTCGCCTACCAGCGCAACGGTCGCGATGCCGAGTTCGCGCGCGACGCGCGCCGCGGCCACCACGTTCGCCGAGCCGCCGGATGTCGACAGCCCGAGGAACGCGTCGCCCGGCTTGCCGAATGCGCGCACCTGCCGCTCGAACACCGCGTCGAAGCCGTAGTCGTTACCCACGGCCGTCAGCGCGGAGGTGTTTGTGTGCAGCGCGATGGCGGGCAGTGGATCGCGGTCGAGCAGGTAGCGGCCGGTGTACTCGGCAGCGATGTGCTGCGCGTCGGCGGCCGAGCCGCCGTTGCCGCACACGAGCAACGTCCCGCCATTTGCGGCAGACGCGACCAGCGCGTCGGCCGCAGCCGCTATCGCCGGCGCGATCGCCTCGAGCTTGCCAGCCGCCGAGAGGTGCTCGGCGATCTCGGATCGGATACGCCCCGTCAGCTCTTCCACGACGTTGCTCCTTCTGCCACGAAACTGAGCATGACCAGCTCGCCGCCGTGCGCGGCGACCGCCTCTTGCACCGCGAAACGGCGCTCGGGGTCGGTGATGAAGAACATGAAGCCGCCGCCGCCCGCACCGGAGATCTTGCCTCCGAGCGCGCCGGCGTCCTTCGCTGCGGCGTAGAGCGCGTCGAGCCGCTCGTTGCTGATGCCCTCGGCCATACGGCGCTTGCTCTCCCACGCCTCGTCGAGCAGCCCGCCGATCGTGGCGAGGTTGCCGAGCACGAGCTCGCGCTTCATCGCTGCGGCGAGCTCCTTGACCTTGTGGGTCGCAGCGAGCGCGTCGGCCGACTGCTCGCGGATGGCGGCGACCTGGCGGTCGAGGATGCCCGCACCTGCGTGGCTGCCGCCTACGTGCGCGAAGACGAGCGAGTACTCGAGCTCGTAGAGGGTGTCCTTGCTGATGCGAAGCGGGGTGACGACAGTGCGCCCACCGTTGGGTTCGAACTCGATGTAGTTCACGCCGCCGAACGCGCAGGCGTACTGGTCCTGCCGACCGCCCACGATCCCCACGTCCACGCGCTCGATACGATACGCCAGCTCGGCGAGCGCGTAGGTGTCCATCGACACACCGGTGTGCGCTGCAAGCGCGGTGATGAGCGCGATGGTGATGCCCGACGACGACCCGAGGCCGCTGCCCGGAGGTGCGTCGTTGTGCAGGTGGATCTCGAGGCCGCCGGTCAGGCCGTGATTGGTGCGGAACTCGTCGATCACCGCCTTGGCGAGGTCGAGCTGTCCGTCGTAGACGAACTGCTCGTCGATGTCGTAGGTGACCGAGACGTCGTAGTCGATGCTGCACACGCGGATCGCGTCGCCGCCCGCACGCACGGATGCGTACGCGTAGCGATCGATCGCCGCCGAGAGGACCGCGCCGCCGAACTCGTCGCAGTAGGGCGACACGTCCGAGCCGCCGCCACCAAAGCTGATGCGGAGCGGAGCCCGTGCGCGGATCCAGGTCACGAGCAGTCCCCGCCCTCAACGAGTGCACAACCGGCGGCGATGAACGCGGCGACGAGCTCGGCCGTGGGCGCCTCGGAGTAGACGCGCACGAGCGGCTCGGTACCCGAGGGGCGGAGCAGGAGCCAGGCGTCGTCGGCGAAGAGGAACTTCACGCCGTCGGCGCGCACGATGTCGAGCACCGGCTGGCCGGCGATCTCGGTCGGCGCGAGGCCCGGCGCGGCCGTGAGGAACGCATCGCGGGCGGCCACCGTGAGTCGCAGGTCGTTTCGGTCGTAGGCCATGGGGCCGGTGATCGCGATCATGTCGGAGACGAGTTCGCCGAGGCCCTTGCCGCGCTGTCCCATCATCTCGGCGAGCATGAGCGACATGAGCAGGCCGTCGCGCTCGCGCACGTGAGTCGGCAGACCGATACCGCCGGACTCTTCCCCGCCGATGAGCACGTCACCGGCGAGCATCTCGTTGTAGATCCACTTGAAGCCGATGGCGGTGGTCGTGACTTCGACGCCAAGGTGGCGCGCGAGGCGGTCGACGAGAACCGACGTCGAGAGCGTCTTCACGATGCGGCCGGTCTGGCCCTTGTCCTCGACGAGGTGCTGGGCAACCAGCCCGATGATGCGGTGCGGGGAGACGAAGTTGCCGTCGCAGTCCACGGCGCCGATACGGTCAGCGTCGCCGTCAGTGACGAATGCGGCATCGAACTTGGCGTTCTTCACGAGGTCGCGCGTGGAGTCGATCCACGGTGGGATGGGCTCGGGATGCAGCCCGCCGAAGCCGGGATTGCGCTCGCCGTGGACCTCGGTGACGCGCACGCCGAGCGACACGAGCGTCTCGGCGAGGTACGTCTGGCCGGCGCCGTAGAGCGGGTCGACGACCACCTGCAGGTTCGCGGCGCGAATGGCATCGGCATCGACGAGCGAGCGCAGGTCAGCGAGGTAGGGCGTCACGAAGTCGACGGCCTCGAACTCGCCGCGAGCCACGGGAGGCTCGGGCACGAGCGCGGCTTCGACCTCGTTGGTGAACTCGACCGGTGACGCACCGCCGTCGGCCATACGCAGCTTGAAGCCCAGGTACTCGCTCGGGTTGTGGCTTGCGGTGAGCATGACGCCTGCGACCGCAGCGTCGTCGCGCGAGACCGCCCAACACAGTGCGGGCGTGGGCAGGTAGCGATCGGAGACCTTCGCGGTCAGGCCGTGAGTCGCAAGCACCTCGGCGGCGGCGGCCGCGAAACTCCCGGCCTCGAAGCGCGTGTCGTAGCCCACGAGCACGGTGCCACCGGGGTTCTCGGCGGCGATGACACGACCCGCTGCATCAGCGACACGGCGTACGTTGGCGTACGTGAAGTCGTCGCCGATGACGGCACGCCAGCCGTCGGTACCGAAACGGATGTCAGAGCTCATGCGGGTGACTCCTGAAGGTCGGTTGAGGTATGGGGCTAGTGTGCCGCATGGAGGCGGCGCCGACCAGCCTACGCGCTGTGGAGAGATGGTGTATCAGCGCTGGTCGAGTAGGTCGCGATACGCCGCGATCGTCTCGGCGGCGGTGCGCTCCCACGTGAAGTGCGCTGCACGCTCGACTCCGGATGCGATAAGCCGCTCGCACAGGGCCACATCGCCGAGCAGGTCGGTCAGCCGCGCGGCAAGTTCCGCGTCGTCGCCGACCGCGAACGTGAGCGCGGCGTCGCCGACGACCTCGGGCAACGACGCGGCGTGCGCCACGACGACCGGTGCGCGAAGCGCCATCGCCTCGAGCGGCGGCAAGCCGAAGCCCTCATAGCGCGACGGGAACGCGAACGCCGCAGCCCCCGCGTATAGCGCTCGCAGTGTCGCGTCGTCCACGCGACCGGTGAAGGCGATGCGAGCGCACGCGGGGTCGGCTGCGAGCACGCTGTCAACGAACCCGGGCGCGTCGGCGCCTACAAGCAGCAGCCGCAGGTCCGGGTGTCCGGGCGCGATTCGCGCAAATGCTCGAAGCAACGTGGGTAGGTCCTTATTGGGCTTGGTGTTGCCCATCGAGAGCACGTAGCGCTCGCCCGGGCCAATCAGGCCGGCCGGCACTTCACCCACCGGGCCGGCGTCGGCGAACCCGCCGGCAGTGATCTGCACGACGCGGGTCTTGTGGGCAGCTGCAGGGAAGATGCGGCGGATGTCGCTCGCCGTGTGCTCGGAGTCCGCAAGGATCGTGTCGCCGACCTGAGCGGCACGCGCGTTCCAGTAGCGGTAGACGGCGCGCTTGAAGGCCGAAGGCATCACCTCGGGGATGATGAGCGGCGTGAGATCGTGCAGCGTGACGACGAGTGGATGGGCCGCGGGCATCGGCGTCGGGAAATGCGTTGAGTGCGTGACGTCCGGCGAGATCGCTCGGGCCATGCGGGCGAACTCGCGGCCGCCGGCGACGGTGAAGGGATGGCGCGATGCCTCGTAGGCGCTGACCGCACCACCGACGGGCGCAGGCGGCGACTCGCCGGCAGCGACCATCTGCACGAGCTCGAGGCCGTTCGTGGCGGCAAGCGCGCGCGCAAGACCGGTCGCGTATCGGCCGATACCGGTCCACGACGCCATGCGGCAATCGAGCAGAATGCGCACTCGGGCTCCCCTTCTCGCGTTCACAACGTCAGTGTAGCCGCTCAACTTCGCGCGGCGACAGGCGGCGTGAACGTTCACAGATCTTATGGCTACACTAGAAGCACAGCATTCGAGTCGCGCATCCGAAAGGAATCGCCCGATGGCCGACGCGCCATGCTTCTCGGTGACCGTCCCCGCATACAACGCGGCCGATACGCTCGGCGAGACCGTCGCTTCTGTGCAGGCGCAGACGTTCGGCGACTGGGAACTCGTGATCGTCGATGATGGCTCGACGGACGATACCTTCGCGCTTGCCCAGGCACTTGCCGATGCGGACCCTCGTATCCGCGTGGTCCAGCAGGAGAACCGCGGCTCCGGCGGAGCGTACAACACGGCGGTCAGGGCGGCCCGGTCCGACCTGCTCGTCATGCTTTCCGCCGACGACCTGATCCTGCCGTCGCACCTCGAGCGCTTCGACGCCTTCATCCGAGACAACCCGGACGCCGCGATCTTCTCCTCAAGCGGCTACTACGACTACGACGACGGCACCCGTGAGGTCTGCAAACTGCAGGACGTGTGGGGCGACCGCTCCACATGCACGATGATCGACCTGCTCGGCGCGTGCTTCTACAACATGGGCGCGGTGTACCGCCGCGAGGTCTTCGATACGGTCGGCGGCTTTCGCGAGGACATCTACGCCGAGGACTACCACTTCTTCTTGCTGGCATTCGCGCACGGATTCGAGCACCGCCTGCTCGACGAGCCACTCGCGATTCACCGCCGAAACGCGGTTCAGAAGTCGTCAAACGCCATCATCGTGCGCGAGGCCAACATCGCGTCGGTGCAGGAGACGATCGATACCGGCCTTCTCACACCCGATGAGGTTGAAGCGGCCAAACGCGCCATCGCTCGCCTCAAGAACAACATTCGGATGCGCAGGATTCTGGGGGTCTTCCTTGGGCCGATCGGTGCGACCCGGCTCATCAACCGAGTCCGCGGTCGGCACCCGTGATGGCGTGGCAGGGCGTGCCGGCATGAAGGTCCTCGTCATCCCGAGCTGGTATCCCGGTCCTCGTGACGGCAATGCCGGCGTGTTCATCCGCCAGCAGGTCCGGGCGCTGACGCACGTCGCCGACGTCGCGGTGCTGTTCGTGGAGCAGGGCGCCGGCGGGTTCGAGCCTCTCGTCGCCGAGGAAGACGGTGCGACTGTGGTGCGAGTGGGCGTTGACGGCTCGGGGCTGCGGGCTCGCTACTTCGGCTATCGCAGCGCCGGGCGCGCAGGGTTCGCGGCGCTTGAGAAGGCGTGGGGTACACCCGATGTGGTGCACGTCCAGGCGTTGTGGCCTGCCGCGCTGATCGCCCGTGACATCAAGCGCGAGCACGGCATTCCGTTCGTCGTCACTGAGCACTCCGAGGAGTACGCGGCGGCCTCGCAGCGGCGCCTGGTGCGAACCCCGGGCATGCTGCCGCTCATCCTGCGGCCACTTGCACGAGAGGCCGCTGATTACATCGCGGTAAGCCGTACGCTTGCGGGTCGGCTCGAGCAGCTTGGGTTGTGCGATCGCGCGCAGGTCATCCCGAACGTGGTTCCGGAGTTCGGGCCGTATCAACGGCCCTCGGCTGCGACGCAGACGATCGCGCATATCTCGAGTATGGGGCCGGCCAAGCGGGTCGACCTGCTCGTCGAGGCGGCTGAGCTGCTGCGCGTGACGCGCGACGACTTCGTGCTGCGGCTCATTGGGGACGGCGAGGGCCGCGCAGGGCTCGAGGCGATGGTACGCGAGCGGGGACTTGGGAGGTTCGTGCGCTTCGACGGACTCGTGAGCGAGGCCGAGGTAGCCGCGGTCCTCGACGAATGCTCGTTCTCCGCGATCTCGAGCGCTCACGAGACCTTCTCGGTGGTGGCTGCTGAGTCGCTCATGGCGGGTAGACCGGTCGTCTCGACGCGCTGCGGCGGTCCCGAGGAGTTCGTCACGCCCGAGGTCGGCCGACTGGTGGACGGCGACGATGCCGCCTCGCTCGCGGCTGCGCTCGGATGGATGCTCGATCACGCGAGCGAGTTCGCGCCACAGATGCTGCACGACTACGCCGCCGAGCGGTTCGCGCCCGGCGTGGTGGCGCAGCGGCTGGTCGAGGTGTACCGCGGAGTGCTCGGTGCGTGAGATAGTGGGCGCATCAGCCCCGGAGCGGAACTACCAGAGGGAGTGCAACACAGCGTGGCCCTGCTGACACTCGTGGTCCCCACGTTCAACAGACCCGACTATCTCGCGGACTGTCTCGAATCGATCGCGTCCCAGACGTGCACCGACTTCGACCTCGTAGTTCTTGATAACGCCAGCACCGCCAGCTACGACTCCGTGCTCGAGCGTTTCGCACATCTCAACATCGAGTACATCAAGAACGACGAGAACATCGGTGCCGGCAACAACCATCGCAAGGCCCGCGATATCGCGCGCCGCTCGAAGTATGCGCTCGTCTTTCACGACGACGACCTGATGCACCCCCGCATGATCGAGTGGGAACTGGACCTGCTCGAGGGTCAGGACGACCTGTGCTGGGCGGCTGCTGAGGACACACCCTTCAACGACGGCCAGACGCCGCCCGCTGATCGATGGGATACGATTAGCGAGCCTGTTGTCGAGCGCTACGAGACGCGCGCGGAGCTTGCCCGCCGCCTCCTACAGGGCGCACGCCTCAACTATGGGTCGGTCATGTTCAGAAGCGCAGCGCTCACCGATATCCCCTATCGGATCGAGGAGTTCGAGATCGTCGCCGACAGGGTCTTCCTGCTCGACATCGCCGCTCAGTCGCCGACCGCATTGATTGCGGAGCCCCTCGTGCTCTACCGACACCACGCCGCCCAGGACACCCACAACCCGGTGTTTCGCGAGCAGCATGCGCTCGCACTGATGTCCTATTACTCGCACGTACTACCCGAGCCGCACAGCAACGCGGACGCAACGACACTCCTCCAGCACTCGACGAACTATCTGCTCCACGCTCGGGCTATGGTTCCGCCGTCCGCCAGGCAACCGTTTAGCGCGATCACTCGCGGCGCTGCGGGGCAAGGGCTCTTCAGTTGGAGCAGGATCGACGGCCAGGGCGTCTCCGCACTTGCCAGGATGGCAGGGCTCGGAGGCGCTTTCGAACGCATTCGACCCACGCTCGGCAAGATCAAGCGCTCGGTTCGCAGCTAGAATTGCGATAGTCTGCATCTCACCACGGTCACCACAGTGCCCGGCACCCGGTTCCCACCCGAAAGCGAGCGACGATGAGCTTGGCGCAGCGACTCAAGGACTCACTCCCCGACGATGTGAAGCGCAGAGTCAGAGAGAGCCGACACGGGGGTAGCAACGACCTGGGCGGTGCCCTCCTGTCGCTCGACAGGGACATCCGCGTGATCTTCGATGTCGGGGCCAACGTCGGCAACGTATCGTTGCACTTCCTGCGCTGGTTCCCGGCGGCCATCGTCCACGGCTTCGAACCCGCAACCCAGATGTACGCCGAGATGAACCAGCGCATCAGCGAAGCGGGCTTCTCGGACAGGTTCAGGCCTCACCAGATCGGCTTCTTCGACCAAGAGACGGATGCCGAGCTCAACCTTGCATCACACCATGGGGCGAACTCCCTCATCGGAATCAGCGATGCATATCACACAGCCAATCCGCACATAAGTCTCGGCGCCACCGAATCTGTGTCGCTCGTGCGCATGGACGATTTCGTTCGCTCGGAGGGCATCGATCACATCGACTTGGTCAAGATCGACGTCGAGGGTGTGGAGGATCAGGTGCTCG
Source organism: Coriobacteriia bacterium (assembly GCA_013334745.1). NCBI lineage: Bacteria > Bacillati > Actinomycetota > Coriobacteriia > Coriobacteriia bacterium. The sequence continues at coordinate 56,029 of JAAXWY010000005.1, read as the reverse complement.
CGGGAGGTGCCGACACCCTCTCGACGATCGTGGACGCGGTCATCATGGAGATGTCATTCGTCCGGCATGATCGCAACGAGGGGTCGTACCTGAATCTGTTCACGCAGATGCACGAGCTCGGTTTCGCACCCGCCTACATCTTCGAGGTCGAACAGAGTGATCCCGATGTGCGCTGGCGCCTTAACCAACTCGACTGCCTATTCAGGAAGTACTAGCGCGCGTCACTGCTAAGCAGCCATCGGGAGTCGGCGAATATCCCGTTGGGGCCGTTGCACCATACAAACTCGTACTCCTGTGCCTGCATGAAGGCCACGACCTCTGCCCCGCGCCACGCCACCTCCACCAAGACGAGCCGGGGGCGGTAGACACTCCAGTCGTTGCTGCCGAGCACCTGCAGGTCGAGACCCTCGGTGTCGACGGAGAGAAGATCGATAATCCTGTTGCCGAGATGCTCACCAAGGATCTTGGCGAGCGGCTCGACACGGACCGGCAGCTCTTCGACCACGCGCGACCCAGGATGCTCGAGGTTGTCTCTGGAAGCTCCCTCGTCGAACGTGGACAGCGTCGGCGGATCCATCCGGTAGAACGTCATCTCCCCTGACTCCGATGCAATCCCGAGATTGAGGTTGATATCCTCCGGCCGCATCCGTCCTAGGGCCGTCCACAACTCAGTGTTCGGCTCCACGCTGATGCCACGCCATCCACGACGATAGAAGCGCATGGTGTTGCTCAGCAGCTCAGGATCGTTGGCTCCGACGTCGACGTAGACTCCCTCTGCTGGCGAGCCGAGAATCGCGTCGACCACAAGGTCCTCGCCGTACTGGCTGAAGGACCCGATGGCATCGCCTGTGAAGGGTGCCAGCGCGACATCGTCTGCGCTGACGATCACCCGCTTCGCTAGGTCCCAGATGAATGGTGGCGTAATCCTGTTGACCAGACGCAGAAGGCGCACGCCCTACTCCTCGCTCGCTGAGGCCGCGCCTCGATGCCTCATGCGACGAAGCATCGATGCTGCAACCGATCGGTAAAGCTCCCAATCCGTGCGCGACGGTACGAGCATCTCGCGCACGCTGATTCCTGTAGCTCGCGGCAAGAGCCACGCATAGCCGATGAGCGCGACGCTGTACGAGAGTGTCGAACCCACAGCGGCACCGGCGGGGCCCATGATCGGGATCAGCCACAGGTAGAGCGCCGCACTGAGGGCCATCATCACTGCGGAGAGCGCGGATGTGACAGCCGGTCGCCCGAGCTGACCAGCGAAGAAGTGAATGTAGGGCTGGCACATTGCGTAGGCCACGACGCCGGGGAGCAACAGTGCGAGGTACGTGGTCGCGCTGGCGAACTGGGAACCGTAGATCAGCGGCACGAGTGGAATCGCGATGAGAGCGAGTGCCACCGCCGCAAGTCCGTTGAGCACGAGTAGCGCGCGGCCGGTCAGGGTCGTGATCCGGAGTGCGTCCTCACGGTCTGAGCCGGTGATCTGGCTGTAGATTGCACTGGAGACCGGGTTGCTCAGTAGCCACAGCTTCTCGGCGAGGTTGGTTGCCACGCTGTACACGCCAACCGCGGCAGGGCCAGCAAAGTAGTTGAGAAAGAACACGTCTGCGCGAAGAAAGAACATCGTGGTCGCTTGTCCCACATACGACTTGGCCGCGTATGGGATGGCCTCCTTGGTCACAGCTGCAATCCTGCGGGGCGAAAGGGTCAAGGATGCACGATAGGCAACCAGGCCGTACAGCGCGGCGAGCAGGCTCGCAACGCCGAGAGCGAGCACCATAGCGGTCGCATTGCGAGTGTAGAAGACCGAGGCCCCTACTACCGCAATGAAGTTCAGAGTCGCTGAAACCGCCTGCAGACCTGCGAACTCCACGGCCCTGTCGTGTCCGATAAACAATGCCCCCAGAAACGCGCTGAGGTAGAACGCAGGCAGTGAAGCCAGGACGACGATGAGTTCGAATGAGCCCAAGCCCTTGAGTACGGACGATAGCAGCACGCCCCGGCACAGCCAGACCAACACGCCCAGCGCAAGTCCCAGCAGGAGCGACCAAGCAATCGCGCTGGAAGCGAGATCACGCGCAGGGTAGCGGTCCTTGCCCGACATATAGGCAAGCGAGGGGCCCAGCCCAAAAGATGCGACTCCCAACGCGAGCGCAGGAATCGCACTCACGATTGCCAAAACGCCCTTGCCCTCGGGGCCGAGCAACCTGGCTACGATGATGGTGGAGAGCAGCCCTATGGCCAACATGTAGACTTGACCAACGAAGCCAAGAGCCGACTTGCGCGCAATGCTCACAGGTCACTCCCGTGCGAGAGAACTTCCACGCGAAAGGCTCCTTGAGGGTGTACGGCGTCTACTGTGCGTCGCACCTCGCGACGACTGGTCTGCAACTATATCATCGGCAACCTTCACTACCCGTTGTTCACCGGAAGAGGCACCGTAATGCCGAACCACACTGAGGACCTCGTCGTCTTCGACATAGACGGCGAACCGTTCCTCAAGAATCGCGTGTTCAATATCGAACTGATGCGGCAGTATCCCGGCGCCGACGCGATCGCGGTGCTTGCCCAACAGCTGCGCGCTTCGGGCATCGCGATGATGACTGCCGATGTGTACCTGGCCGAGAAGCCTGCCGCACGAAAGACGGTCGTGTTGGGGCACGAGACCAGCCGATTTACGCATGCTCTGCTCTTCGAGAACAACCTCACGGGAGCAGCCTGCTTCAGCGGCGAGTCACCGATAATCTCCTGGCGCTTTTACCGCAGCCTGCCCGAGGTCTCCTCCTGGTATGAGCACCTGTACCTGTTCCCCGGGGCCAGGGATCTGGCTACCGGCACGGGATCGTTCCACGACCACTACTGGCCGTATCCGGACCTCACTCCCGCCGGGGCTGGAGAGGGAAGACCTCGCGGATTCCTTGCGATGGTCAGTGCGAACAAGCGCGCCTTCGGCTGGCCTAAGCCGGCGTTCGATCTGTCACAGCCCAAGCCATCGGCCGGCAGATGGTTCCGCGCGCTCGAGGCGCGTTCCGCACGTGCGAAGAACAGCTGGATGCAAAGCGAGCTTTACGTTGAGCGACTTGCAGCCATCCGCCACTTCGGCGCCGCGACCGACTTCGACCTGCTCGGACGCGGGTGGGATCAACCGGTTTCAGGTGCCGACTCTGCGACACGTGAGTCGATTCGTCGGAGCTACCGCGGCGAGGTGTCGGCGCTTGGGAAGGTCGAGAAGTTGTCGGAGTACCGCTTCTCGCTGTGCCTCGAGAACACCGCGTTCCCCGGCTACGTCACCGAGAAGATCTTCGACTGCTTCGCCGCGGGGACCGTACCGATCTACCTCGGCGCACCGGATATCGAGGACTACATCCCGAAGGGTTCGTTCATCGACCTTCGTCAGTTCAGCGACTACCTGTCACTTGAACAGCACCTTCGGAGCATGACCGACGACGAGGCAGCAGAGAGGCTGAGCGCGGCGCGAACGTTCGTCGAGTCCAATACGGCCGCCCGCTACACGCAAGCACACTTTGTCGATCGCATGAGCGAGACCCTGATCGCTGCGCTACGCCATTAACGCCAGCGATTCGTCGGCAGACCGGCCAAGACCCCGCCCTACAGCCCGACCTTCTCCCGAACCACGTAATTTGGGCGCTCTTTGACCTCTTCGTAGATGAGCCCGATGTACTCAGCGACCACGCCGAGCATCGTGAAGAGGAACCCGAACATAAGCAGCATGACGCCCATGATCGTGCCGAACCCGGCAAAGGGCACTCCGTGGAATACGGCGCGGTAGACGATGTAGAAGAGAAACGCGAACGCGAACGCCGACACCGCAAGGCCCATGTACGTGATCGTTCTCAGAGGAAGGTACGAGTAGGACAGGATCCCCTTGATCGCGAGCGCGATCACAGAGGCGGTGTTGGCCTTCGACTCGCCCGCGAATCTCGGCGGCCTGTCGTGTGGGATTCCTTTCGAACGGAAACCGGCCCAGTAGAACATCCCGCGCATGAATCGATTGTGCTCGTGCATAGAGTTGATGGTGGCGTAGACGCGCCTGTCCACAAGGCGGAAGTCGGACACGTTCCGCGGGAAGAGGCCGCCCGTCATCGCATTGATGAGCCAGTAAAAGGTGTTTGAGTTGAATCGCCTCAGCGCCCCGGTCCCCTGACGCTTCGTCACGATCTGATAGACGTTCTCGAAACCCTGCTCCCACGCCTCAATGAACTCGGGGATGAGCTCCGGGGGATCCTGCAGATCCGCGCACATGATCACGCACGCGTCACCGGCGGCATGCGCAAGTCCCGCCGTGACCGCACCGTCGGGCCCGAAGTTGCGCGAAAGCTGGACGATCTTGAAGCGGGCGTCGGCCTGACGCGTCGCCATCAGCAGATCGTAGGTCGAATCCGATGACCCGTTCTCGACCGCGATGACCTCGAAGTCATACGCGCTGTTCTCGGCGAATACTGCTTGCAGCCGTCGGGTCAGCTCGGCCACGTTCTCCGCTTCGTTGAAGACGGGCGTGACGATCGAGATGAGCTTGCGCGAAGCCCCGTCACTCATGCCAGGCCATCTCTGTTCGGTCCGAGCAGCGCATCGATCTCCTCGGTAAGCGTCTGGAGCGAAGTGCGGCTCGGCGCATAGCCGAGGGACGCAGCGCGCTCGTTAGTCGAGTAGTAGTTTGGCTTGAGGCCGGTCGCACCCGCGACAGACGGCTCACCGAGCACATCGTACTTCAGCCCATACTCCCGAGCGAACCGCTCAAGCGCATCGAACTTGCTGACCGGCGCTGCGCTGTAGACGTCGAACACGTCGTTGTGGGGCGCCGCATCCAGCGCGGCGACGACGAGGGCCGCTAGGTCGGCCGGTGACACGTAGTCCCGCACGATGTTCTCCGGGCCGACTTGAACCACCTCTCCGGATGCGATCGCGCGATAGACGTCGCACATGAAGTAGCCGGCCGAGAGGTCTGCGTAGCGCGAGAAGAGCCCGAACAGCCGTAGGTCGACTATCGCCAGCTCGCTCGCGGCGCGGTGTCGAGCCTCCGCCTGCCGCTTCGAGAGTCCGTAGTACTCGGTCTCGCTGTCACCGTCTGATGATGCGGGTGTCCGGGTCGTCCGGGATGCGGGCTCCGAGAAGTCGCCTCCGTACGCCGCTCCGCTACTGAAGGCCACGTAGCGTGTCTCCGGGTTCGCCTCGATGTAGTCGAGCGCGATTCGATCGAAGTACTCGGTGAGCTCAATCACCGCCTTGCCCGCCGCAGCCACCGCCGCCGGTGAGCCGACCCCTAGGCAGTTGACCACGGCGTCAAACTCCTCGGCCGGAAACTCCTCGAGGGCCAGCGCACTTCCCTCAGAGCCGAGGGGGTGGGAGTCCAGGAGGCGACTGACGCGGGCGCTGTCCCGACCGACTCCGACGACTTCGAACCCGTCCCTACCGAGCAGCTCAGCCATCAAGCACTTCCCGACGTGCCCGGTCGCGCCCAGTATCGCTATCCTTCGCGGGACGCCCATCACGAATCAGCCGAGGGCGGCGGGTCCATCTCGTACACGGGGCTACCGAACGAGACTTTCGGACGCACGCAGCTGTCGGTAGTCAGTTCGACCTCGAGCAGACCACATGCGGCGGGGTCGTCCATCAGCCACACAAGTGCTGCACCCACGTCGCTTGGCCGCTCCACCTTGCGCGCGGGAATGCCGAACGCCTCTGAGACCGCCACGAAATCAGGCGCCCCATACCCCCACACCGTCGACTGATAGCGAGAGTCGAACAGCTCGTCTTGGAACTGGCGAACCATCCCAAGGCAGCGGTTGTTCATCACGATAATCTTGAGCGGCAGCCCGAGACGGGCAACCGTCTCAAGCTCCTGGATGTTTACCTGCAGTCCGCCGTCCCCGGCAATGGCGACAACCGGCGCGCCGGGGCGAGCCAGCGCCGCCCCAATGGCGGAGGGAAGGGAGAATCCCATCGCCCCCATGCCGCCGGACGTCAGGAATCGCTGGCCTTCTCGGAGGCGCAGCGACTGTGCAGCCCACATCTGGTTCTGCCCGACATCAGCGACGTAGGCAGACACCGTTTCGCCGTGCGCCGACAGCTCATGCATGAACGTCGCCGGGTTGATTCCGTCGCCTTGCGCAAGCTCGCCCGAGTCCGGCCAGCTTTCGCGGTACGAGTCGATGCGATCACGCCACTCCGAGCGATCAGTCTGCGCAGCGCCGACGACCCCTTCAAGCGCGAGTCGGGCGAACACATCGATGTCTGCGCGCACGTCGATATCGGCCGGCACCCTCCACCGTGACTGAGCACCGTCCACGTCGACGCGAAGCAACTTCTTGCCGGCCCTGAACGATTCGACGTCTGCACCGGTCTGGCGCACGTCGAGTCGAGCGCCGAGCAGAAGAAGGCAGTCGGCATCGCGCATGGCGAGGTTCGCCCATCGGTTGCCGTATGTGCCGATCATCCCGACGTGCAGGGGGTGTGCAAACGGCAACACGTCCACGCCCATGAGCGACGAAGCGACGGGGATGTCGAGCGCCTCAGCGAGTGCGCGCACCGCATCCGTCGCACCCGCGGCTCGCACACCACCACCGGCAAGAATCAGCGGTCGCTGTGACGACGCAAGCGCTTCAAGTACCTCCGGGAGCCCAAGCGCCGCCCCAGCGGCGGGCGACACGACGCGCGATGGAACGGCGTCCACGTCCTCGCGCTGCACGTTCATCGGGATATCGACGAGCACCGGGCCGGGCCTACCCTCGAGCGCAAGCCGGAAGGCGGCAGCCAGCATGCCCGGCAACTCGATCGCGGAAGCAACTTGCCAGGCAGCCTTGGTCAGCGGCGTCGCGACCGCGACGATGTCAGTCTCCTGGAAGCCCGCCTGGCGGACACCGCTGTCGCCTCGCAGTTCGTGCGTGTTGACCTGACCGGTGATGAACACCGCGGGCACCGAATCGAAGAAGCAGCTGCCGATGCCCGTGATGAGGTTCGTCGCACCAGGACCGCTGGTCGCCATCGCCACGCCCGGGACTCCGGTCATGCGCGCGCCGGCCTCAGCCGCGAACGCGGCGGCCTGCTCGTGATGCACGCTCACGACACGGATGTCATCGCGAGCACCCAGCGAATCGAGCATGTGCGTGATCATGCCGCCCGTCATCTCGTAGACGGTCGTCACGCCCTGCTCGGCGAGGAACGCAGCGATGTAGTCGCTGGCCTTCACGCTAGCCGCGAACCGCCGACGTGAGCGTGCTCGCCATGTGCGCGAGCATCTCCTCGGTCATCCCCGGATACACGCCGATCCAGAACGCGTCGCGCATGATGCGGTCGGTGTTCGTGAGTTCGCCGACGACGCGGTAGCCCTCGCCGGACTCGCGCATGCGGTCGAACACCGGCTGGCGCACGATGTTGCCCGCGAAGAGCATGCGGGTCTGCACCTTGGCCGCCTCCATCGCCGCGACGAGCGCGTCGCGCGTCACCCCCGTACCCTCGCGCAGCGTCATCAGGTAGCCGAACCAGCTGGGATCGGCGCCCTCGGTCGCCTCAGGCATGATCAGCACATCCTCGAGCGGACGCAGGGCCTCGCGCAGGTACGCGTAGTTCGCGCGGCGCCGTGCGGTGAACTCGGGGAGCTTCTCGAGCTGTGCAACACCGATGGCGGCCTGTATGTCGGTCGCCTTGAGGTTGTAGCCGAACTCCGAGTAGACGTACTTGTGGTCATAGCCGAGCGGCAACGTCCCGAACTGCTGCGTGAACCGCTTGCCGCACGCGTTGTCCTTGCCCGATGGGCAGACGCAGTCGCGCCCCCAGTCGCGCATCGAGAGCATGATCTCGGCGAGCGTGTCGTCGTTGGTGTAGACCGCGCCGCCCTCGCCCATCGTCATGTGGTGCGGCGGGTAGAAGCTTGACGTGCCGATATCCCCGAAGGTCCCGAGCTTGCGCCCGCGATACTCCCCGCCGAGCGCGTCGCAGTTGTCCTCGATGAGCCACAGGCCGTTGGCGTCGCAGAAGGCGCGCACCGCGTCCACGTCGAACGGGTTACCCAGCGTGTGCGCGAGCATCACGGCCTTACTGCGGGATGACAGAGCCGCCTCGAGCTGCGCCACGTCGACGTTGTAGGTGCCCAACGTCACGTCGACGAACACCGGCACGGCGCCGTACTGCACGATCGGCGCGACCGTCGTGGGGAAGCCTGCCGCGACGGTGATGACCTCGTCGCCGGGTCGGATCGCGCGCTGCCCGAGGCGGTCGCTCGTGAGCGCAGCGAGCGCAAGCAGATTCGCGCTCGAGCCCGAGTTCACCAGTAGTGCGTGCTTCACGCCGAGATACGCACCCAGGCCGCGCTCGAACTGGGCCGAATAGCGGCCGTAGGTCAGCCAGAAGTCGAGCGACGAGTCCACGAGGTTGACGAGCTCACGGTCGTCGAACACGCGGCTCGCGTAGGCGACCCGAGAAGACCCGGGCACGAACTCGGGCTGCTCGGCGAAGGCCGCGGCGTGATACTCGCGCACCTTCTCGAGGATCTCCTCACGCAGGCGCTTCGCTTCGTCGGCGGAACCGCTCACACGTCCTCCTGTCGAGCCCACACCGCGTCGGCGGCACGAGCCAAAGTGATGTAGTCGTTCAGGTCATCGCTCGTCGCCGCCACAGCATCAGCGGAATCGGCGTGCCAGCGTCCGTACCAGCGCGCGGTGCGCTCAAGTGTGGATTCGACGTCCCACAGCGGTGCCCACGAGAGCCGCTCGCGAGCCTTGCTGATGTCGAGCCGAAGTAACGTCGCCTCGTGCGGTGGCTGAAGTGACGTATCGGGCGAGCCCCACTGCCCCGAGCCCCACGCCGCGATCACACCGTCCACGAGCTGCGCCACCTCGACGCCGTTCTCGTCGGCGGGACCGAAGTTCCAACCCTCCGCGAACCGATCGCCATCGGACTCCCAGAGTCGCTGCCCGAGAAGCAGATAGCCAGAGAGCGGCTCGAGCACGTGCTGCCACGGACGTACCGCGCCCGGGTTTCGCACAAACACGGTCTCACCAGCGGTCAGTGCGCGGATGCAGTCCGGCACGATGCGGTCGACCGCCCAGTCGCCGCCGCCGATGACGTTGCCTGCACGAGCGCTCGCGACGCGAACGCCGGATCCGGAGTCGAAGAACGAACGACGGTACGCCGCAGTCACGAGCTCTGAACACCCCTTCGAGGCGCTGTACGGGTCGAAGCCGCCCATGGCGTCGTCCTCGCGATACGCACGCTCCCACTCTCGGTTCTCGTAGCACTTATCGCTCGTGACGTTGAGCACCACGCGAACGGACTCACAGGGTCGGATCGCCTCAAACAGGTTGACCGTGCCCATGACATTCGCGGCGAACGTCTCGGCGGGCTGTTCATAGGAAAGGCGCACGAGTGGCTGGGCGGCCATGTGGATGACGATCTCCGGCCGGGCACCCGCCACGGCGCTCGCAAGCGTTTCGGCGTCACGAACGTCACCGATGACGTGTCGCGCAAGACGCGCCTCGATACCCGCGAGCACGAAGAGCGACGGGTTGGTGGGAGGCTCAAGTGCGAAGCCAGTGACTTCAGCGCCCATCTCGGTGAGCCAGTACGCAAGCCACGAACCCTTGAAGCCGGTGTGCCCGGTGAGGAAGACCCTGCGACCCCGAAACACCCCGCCGAACAGCTCGCCGGATGTCACTCGGGTCACCAGACCTTCCAAGGGGCTTGTCCCGAATCCCACAGACGCTCAAGCATGCGCTTGTCACGAAGCGTGTCCATCGGCTGCCAGAAGCCACGGTGCTTGTACGCGCCGAGTTGACCGTCGTCAGCGAGTGACTCGAGCGGCTCGGCCTCGAGAATGGTTGCGTCATCGGCGAGTCGGGAGAATACGCTCGGCTCCAGAACGAAGAAGCCGCCGTTGATCCAGTCGCCATCCCCCAAAGGCTTCTCCCGGAAGCAGCGTACTGCAGCGCCCTCTTCGTCGAGCTGAAGCGCCCCGAATCGGCCAGAAGGCTGGACCGCTGTAAGTGTCGCTTCCAAGCCTGCCGCGCGGTGATGTGCCACCAGCGAAGCGATGTCGACATCCGCGACGCCATCACCGTAGGTCAGCAGAAACGTCTCACCGTCGACGTAGGGAGCGATGCGCTTCACCCGGCCGCCGGTCATCGTCTCGGCACCGGTATCGACCACTGTGACACGCCACGGCTCGTTCGCGTCCTGGTGTACTTCGGTCTCGTGGGAGCGCATGTCGAACGTCACGTCGCAGTTGTGCAGCCAGTAGTTGTGGAAGTACTCCTTGATCTGGTAGCCCTTGTAGCCGGCACAGATCACGAAGTCGTTGAAGCCGTAGTGGCTGTAGGTCTTCATGATGTGCCAGAGAATCGGCTTATCGCCGATCTCGGTCATGGGCTTGGGGCGAGTCGCGGTCTCCTCGGAGATTCGCGTCCCGAGCCCGCCTGCAAGAATGACGACCTTCACGGAACCATCCCTCACAACGGAGCCATCCAGCGTGGGCTGAGTATATCAGCGGGCGTTGTTGCAGCGTGGCTACTTGCTGTCGCGCGCCCAGTCGTCCTCGAGCCGGACGATGTCGTCCTCGCCGAGGTAGTCGCCCACCTGGACTTCGATGACCTTGAGCGGGCCCGGCCCGCGGTTTTCGATGCGGTGTACCTCGCCCAGCGCGATGAAGATGCTCTGGTTGGTCGGCACCTCGATGAGCTCGGTGCCGCGAGTGACCCACGCGGTGCCCTCGACAACGATCCAGTGCTCGGAGCGATGGGCGTGGCTCTGCAGGCTCGGGCGGCCGCCCACCTTCACCTCGAGCAGCTTGATCTGATAGCCGGGCCCCTTGAGCAGGCTGCTCCACGCACCCCACGGGCGCAGGCTCACCTTGGGTTGCGTGAGCTCGGGCGTATCGAGTGCGCGCAGCGCGTCGACGACCATGCGCACGTCTTGCGCGCGCTCGCGCGGTAGGACGAGCGTGGCGTCGGTCGTGTCCACGACGATGAGGTCGTCGATCCCGAGCGTGGCCACCAGCCGGTCGGTCGAGTAGATGACCGAGTTGGTGGTGTCGATGTCGACGCCACGACCCACGCGGACGTTGCCGTTCGCGTCGGGGTCGGCAATGCACTCGAGGGCGCACAGCGAGCCCACGTCGCTCCAGGTCAGCTGTGCAGGAATCACGGCGACTCGATCGGAACGCTCCATGACCGCAACGTCGATCGAGATCGGCTCGATGGTTGCGAAGCGCTCGCGGGCCTCGTCGCCGTTGCGCTCAGACTCTGGCTGCTCGGCGATCCAGCGACATACATCGGCGATGTGCGCGATGGCGCCGCCGGCCGCATCGAGCTCTTCGAGTACGCGCGCGGCGCGCATGACGAAGATGCCCGCGTTCCAGTAGTAGTTGCCGCTCTCGACCAGGCTGACGGCCTGCTCAGCGTCGGGCTTCTCAACGAACTCGATGACGCGGTGAGGCGTGACCGAACCAACCGAGTAGTCCGTGAGATCCTCGCCGGCGCGGATGTAGCCGTAGCCGGCTTCGGGCCGCGTCGGCTCGATGCCGATGGTCACGAGGTACCCGTCCTCGGCGACCTTGAGCGCCGCCTGCATGCAGTCCTCCCACACGTGACCGCCCTCGAGCAGATGGTCGCTGGGAAGCACTGCCATGATCGCGTCGGGGTTCTCGGCGGCGAAGATGGCGGCCGCAAGTGCGATAGCCGGAGCGGTGTTCTTGGGAAGCGGTTCCTGGATGTAGCGCACCTTGTGCAGCTCAGGATCGTCTTGCGCGGTGAGGTGGTTGCGCAGCTCGTCGAAGAGGCGCTCATTGGTCGCGATCGAGACCGCCGAGCCACTCTCAGCGAAGGGAAGCACGCGATGAACCGCGGCCGCGATGAGCGACTCGGTGCCGAACATCGACAGCAGCTGCTTGGGGTTGAGCTCTCGCGAGAGGGGCCAGAAGCGCTGGCCACTGCCGCCGGCAAGGATCGTCGCTCGAAGATTCGGTGTGGTCACAGTTCAGTCCCTTTCACACGACAGCGCGGCGCTCACGCCTGCGCGGACAGCCGTTCCAAGTCAGCATCGACCATCATTTCGACGAGACGCTCGAAAGTCACCTTCGGCGTCCAACCGAGTTCATCGCGAGCCTTGGTAGGATCGCCGTACAAGACGTTGACGTCGACCGGGCGGAAGAACTCCGGGTCGACGACGACAAACTGCTCGTAGTCCAGACCGAGATGCGAGAATGCGGCGTCGCAGAACTCTCGCACGGTGTGAGTCACGCCCGACGCCACAACGTAGTCCCCCGGCTCATCTTGCTGAAGCATCAACCACATCGCCTCGACGTAGTCGCCCGCGAAGCCCCAGTCACGACGCGCGTCGAGGTTCCCCAGCCGCAGTTCGGTCGCGAGTCCGAGCTTGCAGCGAACCGCGCCATCGGTGATCTTGCGGGTCACGAACTGGGACGGGCGCATGGGCGACTCGTGGTTGAACATGATCCCGTTGCTCGCATGCATCCCGTACGAGTCACGGTAGCTGCCGACGATGTGAAACGCGTACGTCTTGGACGCAGCATACGGAGAGCGCGGGTGCAGCGGCGTGGTCTCTCGCTGCGGCATCTCGGCGGCGTTGCCGAACATCTCGGCGGATGCGGCCTGGAAGAAGCGGGCCTCCGGTGCCAGCGTACGAAGCGCCTCAAGCATGCGCAGGACACCCACGGCGTTGACCTCGGTGGTGGCGATCGCGGAGTCGAAGGAGTCCCCAACCGAGGACTGCGCGGCGAAGTTGTAGACCTCGTCGGGCTGCGACTCCTCGACGGCGGTGAGAAGCGAACCCATGTCCGTGAGGTCCGCATCGATCGCCTTGAGGCGCCCGTCGAATCGCTCAGCACGCTCGTAGAAGTCACCCGGATACGGCCCGACCACGCCGAACACCTCGTAGCCCTTCCCGAGCAGCAGGTCGCTCAGGTAGGAGCCGTCCTGGCCGGCGACGCCGGTGATGAGTGCGCGCTTAGGCATGAGTAGCCGCCCGCGCTAGCGGGTGCGACGCTCCATGTCGGCGTCGACCATCATCTCGACGAGTCCCTGGAAGCTGACGGTGGGCTCCCACCCGAGGTTGGCCTTCGCCTTCGCAGGGTCACCGAGCAGCAGCTCGACCTCGGCCGGGCGTACGAAGCGCGGGTCGATGACGACGTGCTCTTCCCAATCGAGCCCGACCCGGTTGAATGCGATCTCGCAGAATTCGCGCACTGTGTGGGTCTCGCCGGTGGCGGCCACGTAGTCGTTGGGCGTGTCCTGCTGGAGCATGCGCCACATCATCTCGACGTAGTCGCCGGCAAAGCCCCAGTCGCGCTTGGAGTCGAGGTTGCCCAGGCGCAGTTCCTTCTTCGTGCCGAGCTTGATCTGCGCCACGTGGTCGGTGATCTTGCGCGTCACGAACTCAAGCCCGCGGCGCGGCGACTCGTGGTTGAACAGGATGCCGTTGCTCGCGTGCATCCCGTAGGACTCACGGTAGTTCAGCGTGATGAAGAAGCCGTAGACCTTACCCACACCATACGGGCTGCGCGGGTGGAAGGGCGTGGTCTCGGACTGCGGGATCTCATGCACCTTGCCATACATCTCCGAGGTGGCGGCCTGATAGAAGCGCGCCTCGGGCTTCACGCGGCGAATCGCCTCGAGCATGCGCGTGACGCCAAGGCCGTCGACGTCGCCGGTCGACACGGGCACGGTCCACGAGTCGCCCACGAAGCTCTGAGCTGCGAGGTTGTAGACTTCATCGGCCTTCGAGGCTTCCATCGCGTCGAGCAACGAGGTCTGATCGGTCATCTCGCCGACGAGCAGCGTGACCTTGTCGAGGATGTGGTCGATGCGCTCGGTCGAGGGAGTGGCGGCACGCCTGACGAGGCCGTAGACGTCGTAGCCCTTCTCGAGCAGCAGTTCGGCGAGATACGAACCGTCCTGCCCGGTGATTCCCGTGATGAGCGCGCTCTTCGACATGGTGCCGTCCAATCGGATTGGTCGCGGATTTCGCAGGGGTAATCTTAGCAGAGCGACGTGGTCAGCCGAGCAGCCCGCGCAAGGCGTCGCGCAGTGGCTCGCCGTACTCGGGACGCTTGAGTGCGAGGGCCACGTTGGCCTCCAGCCACGCGAGAACGTTACCTGTGTCATGGCCCTCGGCGGGGTCGAGCACTACCGCGTACAGCTCTTCGCGCTCGAGCAACTTCACGAGTGCGTCGGTAAGCTGAATCTCCCCGCCCTTGCCCGGCGGCGTTGACGCGAGAATCTCCATGACCGCGGGCGTGAGCAGGTAGCGTCCGAAGATGCGCAGGTTGCTCGGCTCTTCACCCGGCGCCGGCTTCTCGACGAGCTCTGTGACGCGCCACACGCCTTCCTCGATCTCTGCGCCGCCGATAACGCCGTAGCGTGAGACCTGGTCGGCGGGTGCTGCAACCACCGCAATGACGCTCGCACCGGTCTGGTCGTGTATCGCCTTCATGCGCGGAAGGATGCTGCAGCTGGGAACGAGCTCATCGCCGAGCATCACGAAGAACGGCTCGCCGTCGGTGAAAGGTGCGCCGCACAGCACCGCATGCCCCAAACCGCGAGGCTGCTTCTGGCGAACGTAGAAGACCTCGGCGAGATCGGCGATCGAACGAACCGCGGCGAGCTCTGCCGTCTTGCCGGTCTCCTCGAGCAGCGATTCGAGCTCGACGGAGCGGTCGAAGTGGTCCTCCAGCGCGCGCTTGCCGCGACCGGTGACGATGAGGATGTCACTCGCTCCGCCGCACACGGCCTCCTCGACCACGTACTGGATGACCGGCTTGTCGACGACCGGAAGCATCTCCTTGGGCTGCGACTTGGTAAGCGGCAGGAACCGCGTGCCCATGCCTGCTGCGGGGATGATCGCCTTCATCGGCTAGTCCGCCATCTTCGCAAGCACGTCCCCGGCCGCCGAGACGAACGCGTCGATCTCTGCATCCGTGTGCGACAGGCCGACGAAGCACGCCTCGAACTGGCTCGGCGCGATCGTGAAGCCAGCCTCGAGCATGCCGCGGAAGTACTGGCCGTACGCGGCTGTATCGCTCGTCGCGGCGGTCTTCCAGTCGACCACATCCTCGCTGGTGAAGAACATCGTCGACATCGAGCCGACGCGGTTGCAGCAGGTCACCATGCCGGCGTTCTGTGCAGCCTTGCACAGCCCGCCAGCGAGCTTGGCGCCGAGGTGGTCGAGGCGCTCGTAAACGCCCGGCTTGGACAGCTCGCCGATGAGTGCGAGACCGGCCACCATGGCGATGGGGTTGCCCGAAAGCGTGCCCGCCTGGTAGACGGGGCCGACCGGGGCAAGCGACTTCATGATCTCGGCCTTGCCGCCGAACGCGCCGACCGGGAAGCCGCCGCCGATGATCTTGCCGAGGGTGGTGAGATCCGGCTTGACGCCGTACAGCTGCTGCGCACCGCCGAGTGCGACGCGGAAACCGCTGATGACCTCGTCGAAGATGAGCACAGTACCGTGCTCATCACACGCGTCGCGTAGACCCTGCAGGAAGCCCGGCTGCGGAGCGACGACGCCCATGTTGCCCGCGATCGGCTCGACGATAATCGCCGCGACCTGATCCTTGTTAGCCGCGAGACACTCGCGAACCGCGTCGATGTCGTTGTAGGGAAGCACGATCGTATCGGCGGCCGCGCCCTTGGTGACGCCGGGCGTCGACGGGATGCCGAGCGTGACGAGACCGGAGCCCGCGGCCACGAGCAGCGCGTCGGAGTGGCCGTGGTAGTTGCCATCGAACTTGATGAACTTCTCGCGTCCCGTGTAGCCACGAGCGAGGCGGATAGCGCTCATCGTCGCCTCGGTGCCGCTCGACACCATGCGCACCATCTCGATGGACGGCACGATCTCGACGAGCTTCTCGGCCATCTCGACTTCGATCATCGTGGGGGCGCCGTAGCTGGTGCCCTTGTCGAGCTGCGTGCGAACCGCCTCGTGCACGACGTCGGGCGCATGGCCCAGGATCATCGGGCCCCAGCTCGCCACGAAGTCGATGTACTCGTTGCCGTCGGCGTCCCAAACGCGCGAACCCTTGGCGCGCTCGTAGAAGACCGGGTCGGTGCCGACACTCTTGAAGGCGCGGACCGGCGAGTTCACGCCGCCCGGAATGACGTTTTGTGCGATCGCGAAGAACTCGGATGACTTTGTATGCTGCATGGGTCTGTGAACCTCTTTCGCGTGGTGGGAATCGGTGCCGCGCGGGGCTCCCTGAAGGTCATGCGGAGTATATCAGTCGGCTGGTCCCGAGCGCGGCGCTCGGCGACGGCAGGCCGCGAGAACGAACGCGGGGCGAGCCACATCGGCCCGCCCCGCATGATTGCTTATGTCGGCAGAATCGACCTAGTTGTCGCCGACCACCGAGACGCCCATGTCGGCCGCGGCCTCCTCGAGCGAGCAGGCGCCCTTCCACGCAGGCGGCTCGTACGCGCAGTACGGCTCCTCCTCCATGTAGTCCCCGGTCGCCTCGAGTGCGCGCGCGCGGCACCCGCCGCACACGGCCTTGAACTCACACGCGCCGCACTTGCCTTTGAGGAGCGAATAGTCGCGCAGGTCGTTGAAGACCTTGCTCTCGGTCCATATCTCCGAGAACGGCTTCTCCTTGACGTTGCCGAGCTGCATGTCGAAGTAGCCGCACGGCTGGATGTCACCAATGTGGCTCACGAAGCAGAACGTGATGCCGCCGAGACACCCGCGCGTCATCGCATCCAGACCGTACTCCTCGCGCGTCACCTTCTTGCCTTCGGCTTTGGCGAGCTGACGGATGATGCGGTAGTAGTGCGGCGCATCGGTGGGCTTGAAGTGCAGCGGGCTGGTCTTCTGACGGTGATACGCCCAGGTGAGGACCTTCTCGTACTCCTCCGGCGGAAGCTCCTCGGCAAGGATCTCCGAGCCGCGACCCGTGGGGACGAGCATGAAGATGTGGAACGCATCGACGTTGAGCGACTCGGCGAGGTCGTGGATCTCCTCGATGAGGTGCGCGTTACGGGTGGTGACGGTGGTGTTGATCTGCACACCGACGCCGTGCGCCTTGGCCATCTTGATGCCCGCGATGGTCGCATCGAAGCAACCGGGCTGCGCGCGGAACTCGTCGTGGCCCTCGGCGGTCGGGAAGTCGACCGACACGCTGATGCGCGGGATCTTGTGGTCCGCCATCTTCTGCGCGATGTCCTCGGTGATGAGGGTCGCGTTGGTGCCGATGACCGGCATCGCGCCCTTCTCGTGGGCGTAGTCGACGATCTCCCAGATGTCGGGGCGCATGAGCGGCTCGCCGCCGGTGAGGATGATGATCGGGTTGGAGATGGTGACGATGTTGTCGATCGTCGCCTTGATCTCATCGAGCGACAGCTCGCCGTGGTAGTGGCCGAACTCAGCAGCAGCGCGGCAGTGCACGCAACTGAGGTTGCACGAGCGGGTGATCTCCCACGCGATGATGCGCGGCGCCTTGATGCCGGTGCGCTCCTGATAGGCGATCGCCTCAGGCCCGCCACCGGGACGGAAGCCCACGCTGCGCGCGCCGCCGTGACGCTGACGATCGCCGGGGCCGCCCGGGATTCCCGCGGGGTGGCCTCCTGGCCCGCCGGGGATACCTGCGGGATGGCCACCCGGGTGACCGGACCGAGCGTGCGAAGCCAGCGAGGGTAGGTCCCCCGGGTGGCCTGCACCCATCGGAATACCCACGGCAGCCTGGCCGCACCCGGCCTCGGCCTCCGCCATCTCCTGCTCGTTGATCGTGCCCTCGTCCTCGCCGAACTCCTCTTCGAGCTCGAGGTCCGGACGGGCCGATGAATCTCCGACGTTCTGGCTCACAAGCACACTCCTCTATGAAACGTCCGCTGTGGGCGGAAGGTACAAGCCGACAGATTATCCCCTACTTCAGTCTCAGGGTGAATGCATCAAGCGATTCCCGTGCCTTCACGGCCGGGCGCGCCGCACGCGAGTCGTGGTTCCGGGCGCAAGTCGTGGCCCCAACGGGGGTATGAACTCTCCAGACCGGTGAATCATCTCCGGCGATTGCGCAGGCCCTACAGCATGCGGAGCCTGCTTGGGAAAGGGGTAGTCATGAGCGACATTGTGGTCCTCGGCTTCGAGGACGAGGCGGCAGCGGATGCGTTCAAGCCGAAGCTTGAGCGGATGCAGGGTGAGGGTGTTCTGGCCCTCGAAGATTCGGTCAAAGTGACGGTAAACAGCGACGGGAAGGCCAAGCTCCACCAGGGCTTCTCGTCTGTACGCGCCGACGCCGCAATCGGCGGAATGCTCGGCGTCGCAGTGGGCGTTCTGTTCCTGAATCCGCTCCTTGGAGCAGCCGCAGGTGCCGCTGCGGGCGCGGCTGTTGGTGCGTTCTCGGGCGACTACGGTATCGATGACGCCTTCATCAAGGAGACGTCGGCCGCGCTCACACCCGGCTCCACCGCGCTATTCCTTCTGGTCGCGAAGAGCGTTCCGGAGGCGATTCAGGCCGAACTGCAAGGCACGAAGGCGACCGTGCTGAGCACGACACTCTCGCCCGAGGCTGCAGCCAAACTGCAGGAGGCGCTGGCCGACGACGCGACCGCCGGCTAGCTCCTGAATCGCTTGACCTTCACACCGCCTACAGGGCACGCTCTCGTCACCGAGCGTGCCCTGTAGAGCATCGCCCATGAGATGGAGCCCACCGTGACGTGGCAACTCATTCAGTCTTGGCCGTCGATCGCCACCTTCGCACTTCTCGTGTACTGGGTGTCTGTCGCCATCATCGTCATCAGCGATGAGCGTGAGCCCACCGAGACGCTCGCATGGATTCTCGTGCTGATCGCGTTCCCGCTCACCGGTCTGCTCTTCTACTACCTGTTCGGACGCAACTGGAAGAAGATCGCGCAGCGCAGCCCGTGGTTCGAGGAGATCGCTCGAATCGCACTGCCCACGATGAACCGCCTGTGGGGTGAGCATTCGGCCGTCGAGCGCAACCTCCTTGAGCAGGTGGCGCCACTCGGCTACGACCCGATCATCAAGACCGCGCTCGCAGCGGACACGACGCACGTGATGCCCGCCTACGACGTGACGATCCTCAAGAACGGCGATGTGCTGTTCCCAGCGCTCAAGGAGGACCTGCGCAACGCGAAGGAAACCATCAACTTCCAGGTGTTCATATGGGAGCGGGACAAGCTCACGGCAGAACTCAAGGACATCCTGATCGAGCGGGTCAAGGCCGGCGTCGAGGTGCGGCTTCTCACCGACTTCGTCGGCTGCATGGCCTACAAGAAGGATGAGATCAAGGAGATGCAGGCGGCTGGCGTCAAGTTCAAGAGCAACCTGCCTGACTGGCACAAGATCAACTACATGGATCACCGCAAGATCATCGTGATCGATGGCGTGATCGGCTACATCGGCGGACTGAATGTTGGCCAGGAGTACATCGACGGTCAGCCGCACTACGAGTCATGGCGTGATACGCACAGCAAGTTCCACGGCCCGGCCGTCGCGGATCTGCAGAAGCTATTCGCCGCGCGGTGGCATGAGAACACCCAGGAGAACCTGTTCACCGAAAGGTTCTTCCCGGCCACGTACCCGCAGGACGGCGTGATGACACCTACGCTGACGGTCGCGCAGGGCGTGGAGCTGCTCTGGGACCCGGCGCGGCGCGTCCACGAGTCCGCGATGGCGGCTGCGCGCGAGCGCATCTGGATCCAGTCTCCCTACTTCATCCCCACCCCCGACATCTACGAGATCATGATCAATCAGGCGCTCGCGGGCAAAGACGTGCGCCTCATGATCACCGGCGTACCCGACAAGGTCTTGCCGTGGCGGGCCGCCCACTCGTTCTTCCACCGCTTCCTGCTCGCGGGCGGGAAGATCTACATGTACGACGCCGGATTCTTCCACGGCAAGACGATGACCATCGACGGCGAGATCTGCGTGATCGGCACCATGAACATGGACATCCGCAGCCTTGCGCTGCACAAAGAGGTCATGGCGTGGTACTTCAACAAGGACATCGCCGCGCAGCATGACGCGATCTTCGAGGACGACATGACCAAGTGCTCACAGGTCACGCTCGAGACGGTCGAGAACTGGCCGGCCGCGTTCAAGCTGCGCAACTCAGTGTCTCGCCTGATGTCGAACTTGATGTAGCAACTGATACGGGTAATGAAGCGGCCCGGACGACGATGTCGCCCGGGCCGCAGTACGTCCGAAAGAGTGCTCGCGGGGTTCTAGCCTTCAGCGAGCCAGCGTGCTGCATCCTTTGCGTGATACGTGATGATGAGATCGGCTCCGGCGCGCTTGAAGCCGAGCATCGTCTCGAGCACGACACGCTTCTCGTCGATCCAGTCGTTGGCGGCGGCGGCCTTGACCATCGCGTACTCGCCGGAGACGTTGTAGGCGGCGGTGGGGTAGCCGAACTCGTCCTTCACGCGACGGATCATGTCCATATAGGCGAGCGCAGGCTTGACCATGACGATGTCGGCACCCTCGTCGATATCGAGCGCCGCTTCGCGCAGGCCCTCCTCGGCATTGGCCGGATCCATCTGGTACTGCTTGCGGTCGCCGAAGGTGGGCGCACTATCGGCAGCATCGCGGAACGGTCCGTAGTAGCCGCTCGCGTACTTCACCGAGTAGGCCATGATCGGCACGTTGACGAAACCCTCGGCGTCGAGCGCTGCACGAATCGCCGCGACGCGACCGTCCATCATGTCGCTCGGAGCGACCATGTCGGCGCCGGCCTCAGCGTGCGTCACGGCCTCCTTCGCGAGCAGCTCGAGCGTGACGTCGTTGAGCACGTAGCCGTCGGCGTCGAGGATGCCGCAGTGCCCGTGGCTGGTGTACTCGCACAGGCACACGTCGGTGATGACGTAGAAGTCCGGGTCGTGCGCTTTGATCGCGCGAATGGCCTCCTGCACGATGCCGTGCTCGTCGTAGGCTTCGCTGCCGACCTCGTCCTTCTCGGCGGGAAGGCCGAACAGGATGACGGCCGGGATACCGAGCGAACGCAGCTCGTCGATCTCGGCCGGTAGCATGTCCAGCGAGAGCTGGAAGACGCCGGGCATCGAGGAGACCTCATCGCGCTTGCCCTCGCCGGGCTTCACGAACAGCGGGTAGATGAAGTCAGCGGCCGAGAGCGAAGTCTCGCGGACCATCGAGCGAATCGTGGCATTACCGCGAAGGCGGCGGGGGCGGTAGTTCGGGAACTGCATGAAGCGCTCCTTAGTCGACGAACTCTTCGATGGAGACCTCGGACTTCGAGTCACGGCTGTCCTCGCCGGCGTCGTCGTCATCCTCGTCCTCGTCAACATCGGCTGCCGCGGCATCCCGCAGCTGACCACTCGCACCCGTGCCGAGCTGGAAGTTGACCCAGCGCTTGAACTGCGCGACGGCGTAGCCGATGAACAGCACCATGAAGAACCAGTACGCGACCTGCGCGAAGAAGAACACCACGTTGCCGTATTGCATGACCCAGCCGATGATTCCGCCGGGCGCTGCTGCCGTCTGAACTGCGGCGCCGTCCATATGCACTCCTTCCGTCGGCGTGCACCACTGCACGCGCGAGAACCTGACGTGACAAGTCGAGGCGGCATGCAGATCGCAGGCCGCCTCGACATTCAATACGTGGTGGAGACGAGGAGATTCGAACTCCCGACCTCTGCCGTGCGAAGGCAGCGCTCTCCCAACTGAGCCACGTCCCCGATCGGCCCGCAGCAAGGGGGCTGCAGAGCAGAGAGTAGTGTGCCTACCTACCGTGCCTTTGTCAATCTGAGCGGCCGCTACGGCCTACGCCGACTGGGCCTTCTTGAGCTGGAAAGCGCCGAGGATGCCCATCACGCCGGAGACGATCGCGAACAGGCCCCATATCCACGGCAACGCCAACATGTAGGTCGTGAAGTTGAAGGCGATCACGGTACCGATCACCAGACTCAGGGCGCCGAGGATCCCGATACCCCAGCCGCCTCCCTTGAAGGCTTTGGCGATGTCGACGGCGCCGATGATCATCCCGTTGATGCCGAGAATCAGCGTCGCGGTGCCCACCACGACAGCCGCCCCCATGTAGGGCGCGCCGATGATGTAGCCACCCGCGACGATGCTGAGCAGGCCGCTTGCGACGCGCCAGCCCCACTGCGTGCGGTCGACGAAGAGCGACCCGAACGTGAAGAAGCCCGAGACGAGCCAGTACCAGCCCAGGAACGTGACGAGCACGACGGTCGTGACGAGCGGCTGCAAGACAAGGAAGATCCCGATCCCAAGAGCCGCCAAGCCCTGAAGCAGCGCCACCCACCACGGAAACGGAAACACCGTCTCGACAGCGATGGTCCCAGCATCCATATCGGCCATGACCCCTCCTCCGTAAGCTCATCGAGCGGTGCCGTGCGCACGCGGCAGCTTCGCCCCCTCCGCGAGCGTTGCCCGCGGCCGACTCAAGAATACCCGTGAGCATCCCGGGGCGCACGCCCAGGATTTCGGGATATGCTGCACCGGACAGTTGGCGTGATCGATGTCGCGACGGCTGCGACGGTCTTACGGGGAGGGCACGTGCTCGCACTCACACTGCAGGTTGCGACTCTGGCGCTCGGCGTCGCCATCAGCCCCCTGCCGTTGGTCGCGGTCATCGTTCTGCTGCTCACGAAGCGCGCGCGCTTCAGCAGTCTGGTGCTGCTGATCGCGTGGATCTCGGGCGTGGCGCTCGCGCTCGCTATCGCGATGGCGTTCGCAGGGCGAATACACCCGCCCGCGGCAGGCACTGACTACGCATGGGAGGGGCTGTTCTCCGCACTCATCGGCGTTGGGCTCGTCACGACCGGAGTGCTCACGCGGCGCGGCCGGCATCAGCAGGGCAAGCCCGAGCAACCGCCCGCGTGGGTGAGTTCCGTCGACAACCTCTCGCCCATGGGCGGCGCCGTGGTGGTGTTCCTCAACGCGACGACCAGCCCGAAGAACCTCGCGCTCGCGATCACCGCAGGCGCACTCATCACCAAGAACGGGCTGAATCTTGCCGAGGCGGCGCTCGAAGTGGTGCTCTACCTTGCGGTCGCGAGCCTGACGCTCGCTGTCCCGGTTGCGCTCTACTTCGTTGGCGGAAACAAGAGCGTTGCCGTCCTCGAGCGCTGGAAGGCCATGGTCACAGCGCACGCCGCTGCGGTGATGGAGATCATCCTCTTCCTGCTCGGAATCGGGATGACGGCGCGCGGCCTGTTCAACCTGCTCGGCTAGCTATTTCGACCGCTTCTGCATCTCGAGGTAGAGGGCCACGACCGCGAGCGCGCCCAAGAACGATGCGACCATGCCGCTCGGTCGAAGTGAGAGCCCCTGGCCCATGAGCAGGCTGACGCCGAGCCCACCAACGTACGAACCGATGGCCCCGAGCCCGAGGAGTGCCGCCCAGTTGGGCTTGCCGCCCCGCTTGAGCACGCGGCTCTTGCCAAGCACGATCCACGCGAGCCAGCCAGCGGCCATGCCCACGACCAGCAGATACATCGCGACGTACGCAAGTCCCACGATCATCGATTCGCTCCCCTGTTGCCGAGGTGTGGGCGCTCGTGCGCAGCGACCCAGCTCAAGTCACAAGCACCATAGACCGCACCCTGGAGAATGGAAAGGGGCCGCCCGGTGAGGCGACCCCTGTGACGCGCGTGGTGTAACACAGAAACTAGACGCTCGCGAGCGCGGCAGCCTTGATCTTGTCGAAATCCGCCTGGCTGATCGATCCCTTGTCGAGCAGCGCCTGTGCCTTGGCGATGTCGTCGACAGCCGAGCCGCCCGTAAGGCGGGCCTGCGTGGCCTTCGCCTCGGCGATCATGCGCTGATCCTGCTCGGTGTTCTTCGGTCGGACAGCCACGTAGATGAGGATGCCGATGAACGGGAACACGAAGAGCACGAACACCCACCCGGCCTTCGCCCAGCCGGAGAGGTTATCGCGGCGGAAGATGTCCGCGAAGATCTGGACGAACATCATGATCACCATCATGAACATGTAGATGATCAGCATCGTCCAGAGGAAGTTCAGAAAGCCACCGTTAAACATCGTTGTCTCCTTTGTGAAGCCCGATAACCGATTGGTTTATGCCCAATCCGGAAGGTGCTCGGCATTCCCTACCCCGAAATGCCCGCCGCACACGGTACCACGGGGCGCGTGGCCGTGCGGTAAGCATTCGCATCGGGAGGTCTATCGCCCGCAGCACGCTTTGTACTTGCGCCCACTGCCGCACGGGCACGGGTCGTTGCGACCCGTGCTTGCGGCCTCATCGGCGAGAACCTGCATGATGTCGGCGGCCGGCCGCCCCTCGCGCAGCAGCTCGGCGAGCATACGCATGCGACGATCGGTATGCGTGAAGAAGTGCGTGAGCCCGTCGCACAGCCAGTTGAGCCCCGGCTCGCCGTCGGCCGTGATGAGGATGCGGTTCTTGGGACACTCGCCATTGCACGCGAACAGGAACGCGCACTCGCGGCACGCGCGCGGCAGCGTGTCGCGCTTCGCCTCGCCGAATGCACGCTGCTGGTCTGAGCGCACAAGCTCACCGAGCGGTGTCTCCATGATGTTGCCGAGCAGATGCGCAGGCTGTACGAAGTGATCGCACGAGTAGACGTCACCGTTGTGCTCGAGCGCGACGCCCTCGCCGCACGTGGGCTGCAACACGCACAGACTCGAGTAGCCGCGCAGGTAGGCGGCGAGCACGCCGTCGAAGAACTGCACGAACATCTCGCCCACATCGCGTCGAATCCACTCGTCGAAGATCGCCGAGAGGAACTCGCCGTATGCGAGCGGGTCAACGCTGCTGTCTGTCACGGTCCCGGGCATGCCGGGCGCACTCGCGGTCGGCGCGCTCGGCGCGTTCGCGACCTCGACGATCGGGATGAACTGCACGTAGCGAGCGCCGAGTTCGTCTCGGAAGTAGCGGTACACGTCGAGAGGACGGCCCTGATTCGCAGCGTTGACGGTGCACAGCACGTTGAACTCGGCGCCGTGCTTCTGGAGCAACCGCGCGGCCGCTTCGACGGTGTCAAACACCGAGTGCCCCGCGCCGTCGTGCCGGTACGCATCGTGAATGTCACGCGGGCCGTCGATGCTCAAGCCCACGAGGATGTCGTTCTCGGCGAGGAACGCGGCCCACTCGTCGGTCAGGAGCGTGCCGTTGGTCTGCAGCGTGCGCTCGACGCTGTAGCCCGACGGCAGCGCGTCGCGCTCCACGAGAAGCGAGCGGCGGAAGAAGTCGAGGTCCATCAGCGTTGGCTCGCCGCCCTGCCAGGCGAGCGTCACGAACGGCACACGCTGCGCCTCGATAGTCTGGCGGACGAAAGCCTCCATGACCTCATCGCTCATGCGGAAGTCGCTGTCCGGGTACAGCTCGCTCTTCTCGAGGAAGAAGCAGTAATCGCAGCGAAGGTTGCAGCGAGCCCCGGTTGGCTTCGCCATCACGTGAAATGCCTGCTGCGCTGATTCACTCATGTGCGCATCGTACTTCACCGCCACACAGGGTGCGGGTCCGCAGCTGCTCCTACGCGACCGCATCACTCAGGCGAACAAGTATCATGTTCTCGGTTCGCGTCGCTTCGCAGAGGGGGTCGCGTGGAGGACATCAGCACCGATACGGCTGCCGAAGCTGTGCGCATGGACTCGCGCGAGATCGCGCGGGTGGGCACCCGTCTGCTGCTGCTGGCGCTGCTCGTGGGCGTAGCCAGCGGTGCGGCGACCTGGGCGTTCCTCGCGATCGACCACCTCGGCGTCGTATTCCTGTGGGAGACGCTGCCCGAACGCTTCATATCGCTACCCAAGTGGGCGATACCGGTCGCGGTGGTCGTGACGATGACCGCCATCGCCTCGCTTGTAGCGCTCACATGCAAAGGCCGGCCCTTCGACACCGGAGCGGCCGAGCATGAGTACGACCTGACGGGCCGCATGTCGTACCGCCGCATCCTGCCCGGCGCCGTCTTCTCGCTCGCCTCGCTGTTCTCGGGCGCTCCCATTGGGCCCGAGGCCCCGCTCGTGGACATCAACGGCGGGCTCGGCTCGCTCATCGGCGACCGGTTTGGCCTGAAAGCCGAGCAGGTCAAGATGATGACGTACGGCGGTGTAGCCGGCGCGCTGGCCGCGTTTCTCGGCGGGGCACCTGTAGGCGCGCTTCTGGCGATGGAGTTCATCAGCCCAAAGGCGATCAGCATGAGCCGCCTTCAACTCGTCGGAGGGCTTGCCGCAGGAGCTGCGGCGTGGACGACTTACGTGGCGCTCGGTGGCGAGCGCTTGGGCAAGCTGTTTCCGTTTCCCGCATACACGACGATGTCCTTCACCGACCTCGGGCTTGCGCTCGTGCTCGGAGCCGTAGGCGCCCTCATCGGCCTGGCGTACGGCGGCGTCTTCGTGAAGGTGCGCGGCACGTTGCAGCCGCTGCGCGAGAAGCCCTTGCTGGCCGGCGTGGCTGGCGGCTCGCTCGTCGCACTCGCGGCGGTCGCAAGCCCCTACCTGCTGTTCTCCGGTCAGTCTCAGGTGCCGGGCATCATCGAGAAGGCCACGGCGCTGGGTGTTGTGACCCTCGTGCTGTTGGCAGTGGGAAAGATCGCGCTGAGCTTGTGGAGTCTGTCGACCGCCTACTTCGGCGGGCCGCTGTTCCCTCTCATGTTCGCTGGCCTGTGCCTGGGACTCGCACTCAATCTTGCGCTGCCTGTCATCCCGCAGGGGGTCGCGGTGCTGGCGCTCATCGTCGGCATGCTCGTTGCCGCCACGGTGTCGCCGCTGAGCATGACGGTCTTCCTCGGGCTCATCTCCAACAACGAGCTCGTCTCGGTGATCGCGGTGGCTGCGGTGGCTGCCTACGTCGTCCGCCAGGCAATCGCGCCGACGCTACCGGGCGTGTATCGACGCGCCGACGACGCGCCCGATGCTGCGGAGGCGTAAGGGCGGCCCGAGTCGGCGTCCGCGGGTTCCCTGATGCGGGCTGTTCAGCGATGATGGGTGCGTCAATTCGCTGCTGGGAGGATTTCGAACATGGCCGGTGCCTTCTCACCTGAGATTCTGATCGCACTCTTCACGCTGACCGTGCTCGAGCTCGTGCTCGGTGTGGACAACGTCATCTTCCTCGCGATCGTCACGCAGGATGTGCCACTCGCCCAGCGCGACAAAGTACGCAAGATCGGACTCGGGCTGGCACTCATCGGCCGGGTCGGCATGGTTCTCGGCGTCACGTGGCTGCTGGGGCTCGATCAGACGCTCTTCACCATCGCCGGCCACCACTTCAGCATCAAGGATGTGATCCTGCTCTCCGGTGGTCTATTCCTCACCTACAAAGCCGTCACTGAGATCTACAAGGCGACGGAGCTTAAGGAAGAGGAACAGGAGAAGCGAGCGAAGAACCCGGGCGTCGCAGGGATGGCAGCGGTCATCGCACAGGTTGTGGTCGTCGACATGGTGTTCGCCATCGACTCGGTGCTGACCGCCGTCGGGCTGACGTCGAGCACGCCGGTAATCATCATCGCCATGTCGATCGCGATCTTCGTGATGATGTTCTTCGCAGGCCCGCTCGCCGACTTCATTGAGCGACACCCGTCGGTCAAGATGCTTGCGCTCACGTTCCTCGTGCTCGTGGGCGTGCTGCTCATCGCCGACTCCTTCGGTGAGGAACTCGACCGCAACTACGTCTACTTCGCCATCCTGTTCTCACTCGGTGTTGAAGCGCTCAACTTCCGCCGCCAGGCCAATCTCGAACGCAAGAAGCGCGAGTTGGTATCCGCGGGCGAATAGGGCCAACGGCGCCGCTCCTGGGCGCTTGCGGGGTATATAGCGAGACGAGGCCGCGAGCGTCGCGGCTTCGACCTTCTCCTGCGACCAGACAGAGGTGGTGCGCATGCCGAACGGCAAGCCGAACATCCTCGTCCTTTGGGGCGACGACATCGGCACCTGGAACATCAGTCACAACAATCGCGGGATGATGGGCTACACCACGCCCAACATCGACCGGATTGCCAAGGAGGGTGTCGCGTTCACGGACTTCTACGGTCAGCAAAGCTGTACCGCCGGACGCGCCGCATTCATCACCGGTCAGAACCCACTGCGGACCGGAATGACAAAGGTCGGCCTGCCGGGTGCGAACTTCGGACTCCAGCCCGAGGACCCGACCATCGCCGAGATGCTCAAGCCGCTCGGTTACGCCACGGCGCAGTTCGGCAAGAACCACCTGGGCGATCTCGATGAGCACCTGCCCACGAACCACGGCTTCGACGAGTTCCTCGGCAATCTCTACCACCTCAACGCCGAGGAAGAGCCGGAGCTTCCGGACTACCCGAAGGATCCAGCGTTCAAGGAGCACTTCGGCCCGCGGGGCGTCATCCACTCTTGGGCGCAGCCTGATGGTACGCAGAAGATCGAGGACACCGGTCCTCTCACCAAGAAGCGCATGGAGACCATCGACGACGAGGTGACGGCTCGCACGCTCGAATACCTCGAGGAGCGCGCCGCTGAAGACAAGCCGTTCTTCCTGTGGTGGAACGCGACGCGCATGCACTTCCGCACCCACGTGAAGGAAGAGAACCGTGGCATCAGCGGGCAGGACGAGTACGGCGACGGCATGGTCGAACACGACCGTCACGTGGGGATGATCCTCGACAAGCTCGACGAGCTCGGGCTGACCGATGACACCATCGTCATGTACTCGACCGACAACGGCCCGCACTTCAACTCGTGGCCGGATGCCGCCACCACGCCGTTCCGCTCGGAGAAGAACTCGAACTGGGAAGGCGCCTATCGAGTGCCGTGCTTCATGCGGTGGCCGGGTCACTACGAGGCCGGCGTGACGCGCAACGGTATCGTCGCCCACCAGGACATGGCCACGACGTTCCTCGCCGCCGCCGGAGAGCCCGACATCGCCGAGAAGATGCGTGTCGGGTACCAGGCGATGGGCAAGACGTTCAAGGTCGCGCTCGACGGCAAGGACATGAACGACTATCTGGCCGGCAAGGTCGAGGAAAGCCCGCGCGACCGGTTCTTCTACGTCAACGATGACGCGGAGCTCGTCGCCCTGCGCCTCGGCGAATGGAAGTTCGTCTTCAAGGAGCAGCGCGGCATCCAGCTCAAGCTCTGGCTTGAGCCGTTCGTGAATCTGCGCGCACCGATCGTCTTCAACCTGCGGCGCGACCCGTTCGAGCGCGCGCCGGAGAACTCGAACTCGTACTGGGACTGGTTCCTGGACCACCTCTTCCTGGTGGTCTGGGCGCAGTCGGCCGTGGCCGAGGCGATCCAGGACATCAAGGCGTTCCCGCCGAGACAGAAGCCCGCGAGCTTCAATCTCGACAAGATCCTGGAGCAGCTCCAGCAGTCGCAGGGGTCGTAGGGCCGCACAGCATCGCGTGACCGAGGGGCGCCTACGGGCGCCCCTCGTGCGTGTTGGCGGGGATACGACCTACGGCCGATGCGGGTCTCGGCGAGCTGCAAGCCACGCCTCGCCCAGCTCCACCGCAGCTGCGGTCGACTCGAACACGATGTCGGTGGCCGGCAGCGCGTTATCGGCACCAAGCTCATCAAGCACGCGTGTGGCGCGCAGCTGCCGCATGAGCCGCTCGGATACGCCGGCGAGGATGAGCCGACCGCCGGCCGCACGAATCTGCTCGTTGTAGCGGCGCAGCATGAGGATGAAGGTGCTGCCTATCTCGCCGTGCGCACGGAGGCGCACCACGAGCACAGGTCGCTCCGCCTCGCCGACCGACGGAAGCAACGCGTCGACAAGTTCGACGCCGGCATAGAAGACACTGCCGTAGATGTCGACCACCGTGACAGCGCGACTCGGCAGGAACGCGGGTGGCTCGGTCTCGGCCCATCGACCATCGTCGATTTGGAGAAGCGACACGACGAGGACGTCCTTTGACGAGGCGTACACGTGCTGTACCGCCGAAAGCGCCGCCCCCAGGAGCACCGCGTACTGCACCGGAACCAGCAGCATCGTGGCGAGCGTGATCGCCATGATCACTGCGGACTCCCTGCTCGCCCGCCACACGTCCACCATCGACTGAATGTCGATCGCCGAGAACCCGACCACGATGAGGATGCCCGCGAGCACCGCGAGCGGCACGAGCTCGACCAGCGGCCCGAGCAGCAGCAACACCGCCGCAACCACCACTCCGATCACGACGTTTGCGAGCCGTGTACGCGCACCCGCAGTCACGCCAAGTGCCGTACTCGAGACCGATGCACCCACCGGCATACCGCCGAACGCTCCCGCCGCGAGATTGCCGAGCCCCTGTCCGACCATGTCGCGAGAGGGTTCGGGGTACGTGCCGTCTGCGTTCGCAAACGACTTGCTGATGCCACCGCCCTGGACCAACCCGATGAGCGCGACCGCGAGCGCGGGCATCGCCAGCGTCCGAATGAGAGAAACGTCAGGCAACGCCGGAAGCGGCAGACCGCGCGGGATCGCGGAGACACTGCTCACGAGCGGCACCTCCAGGTGCGCGAAATACACGAGCGCAGAGACGGCGACCAGTGCGATGAGCATGTCGAACGCAGCCAGAGGGGTGCGGCGAACCAGAAGGATGATGGCGATAGTCGCGCACCCCACGGCAACCGTCGCGAGGTCCCATCGACCAACGTGTAGGAATGTATCGACTGCGCGCACCAGCCGGATTCCCCATGGGGAGCTGAAGCCGGTGAAGTTCGCGAGCTGTCCCATGATCACGAGCACAGCGACGCCGTTCAAGAACCCTTTCATCACGGCGTTCGATACGAACCGCAGGAGCCGCCCACCTCGCAACAGACCGAAGAGCAGCATGAACGCGCCGACGAGCAACGTCATGAGCGCTATCGCCCCGTCGCGCCCCGCTGCAGGTACGGCATCGAGCGCCCCACCCACGGTGACCGCCATCGCCGCCGTGACCGCGACCGTCATGTACTGGGAGCCCGTTGTGAGCGCCGCGACAGGCGTACCCACAAGCAGCGAGTACAGCCCGAGAATCGGACTGACGCCGGCGAGCAGCGCGTTAGCCATCGCATCGGGGATGTTGGAGACGCCGTTCGTCACGCCGACGATGAGGTCGGTGACTACCGAGCCGCGCCCCTCGGAGGGCGTTCGCGCCACGTGGACTCCTTCGCTACGCTCGGACCGACCATCTGTATGAGAATACCCGAGGCGAGCGCTCTCGCCCTACGGCGTGCGCACGGTTACGCTGAAGCGGGCTGCAAAGTCACGTTTGGCGCCCGCTCGGGGTACAGACCGTTGGAGGGGTCGCGTCGGCGAACCGCCGCGCCGCGCGCAGAATCCGGGAGGAACACCATGGGCTGCTGCTTGTTCGCCTCGATACTCGCCGGCGCGCCGCGCTTCGCGTTCGTGCTCTGGTGGCTCTTTCAGCCGGGCCGCATCGGCCGGACGTTCGACGGATTCCTGTGGCCGCTTCTCGGTCTCATCTTCGTCCCGTGGACGACGCTGATGTACGTGATGGTCTACCCGGGCGGCATCGGCGGGTTTGACTGGCTGTGGCTCGCTTTGGCCCTCTTCATCGACCTCGGCACCTACGGTGGTGGCGCGAAGTCGAAATCGCGCTCCAAGAACTGACCACGTGACGACCGACATCAACAGCCTCAGGCTCCACGCGCACTTCGACGAGGGCAGCGGCCCGGCGATCGTGATGCTGCACGGCATCAACTCAGACGGCGGCGACTGGCGCACTGTTATCGACACCATCGGGCCGGGCTATCGCTTCGTCGCATTTGACCTGCTCGGCTTTGGGATGAGCCCCAAACCGCTCGATATCGACTACTCCGCCGACGAGCACGCACTCGTCATCGAGAACACACTGCTCGACCTCGGCGTTGACGACGAGTTCCTACTCGCGGGCTACTCGCTCGGCGGCGACATCGCGCTGCGTTACGCGTCGACCTACCCGCACCGGCTTCGCCGGCTCTTCCTGCTTGACGCGCCGTTCTATCTGCCTCCATCGGCGCTCAGAGTCTCGAACACCGGGCTCAAGTACGCCTACGAGGTCGCCTCGCAGAGACTCTGGGGGATGCTCGCCGGTTCCAAGCAGAAGGACTCGATCCTGTACAAGATGGCGACCGGGGTCGGTGCAACCGCACTCAAGGAGGCCTTCCACGCCGAGGATCTGCCCACCCACTGGGACATCATGAGCAAGAACCTCACGAACACGATCAACACCGCGACCTGGGTCGACGACCTGCCCAGGCTCTCCATGCCAGTCGTCCACGCGATCGGTGTGCGTGACGCCATCGTGAAGATCGGACAGGCGCCGGCGCTCAAGCGCCTCAAGCCGGATCTCGAGATCCGGCCCATCTACGGCCTGGCTGCCGACCACATGACGCTGTGGAACATGCCCGAGAAGATCGCCGAAGAGATCATGCGAGACGAAGTCCGTGTGCTCAACGTCGCCTGGCGAGGCGGTACCGGCGAGCCGCTCGTGCTGCTCCACTCACTCCAAGAGCCCTCGGAACGCTGGATCCCGGCAGCCGAGATTCTTGCACGCGACAACGATGTCGCCGTCCTGGACCTGCTCGGCTTCGGCGACTCGCCGGCTCCGCTCGCCATGCACTACACGCTCGCTGACCATGTCGCGGCGGTGCTCGGCACCGTGAGCTCGCTGTGGGGCTCCGATGTCGCCGTCCGCTTCGCCGGCGACGGCTTCGGCGCGACGGTCGCGCTCGACTGCTCTGCGACCGTCCCCGCTCGCAGCGCCGGCGTGATCGCCTTCTCGCCGATCATGCTCGAGCCGGGCGAGGCGGTCGACGACCTGGCGCATACCGAGCAGTCGGCCCGCGTTCTCGCCCTGCGCGATGTCGCCCGCCGGATCGGCGAGGAGCAGCGCGCGACTGGTCGCGCGGCGGAGGCGGCCGAGCAGCGCCTCGTGCCCATCGTCCGCTCGCTCGAGAACGGCGTGCTCGCCACCGACGCCGCCGCACTTCTCGGCCAGGTACCGCCGCCCGTGCGCTTCGTGCTCGCGGCCGAAGACTCACTGACGCCACGTGGCTTCATCGAGCGGACGTGCGCGACCCGCGACGGATTCGATGTCGGTATCGTCCAAGGCGGCCGCGGCATACCCGCCGAGAAGCCGGTCGAGGCCGTGCGCGCCATCGAGCCCGGCGACGCGGACGGCATCGCGCTCGCGCAGCGACTCTCCCCCGCACCCTTGCGGCCCGACGCCGACCCCCTCGGGCGCGCGCTTGGTGGCATCGAGAACGCGCTCTTGCGGTCAGGCGTGCTCAACCTTGCAGCGGCGGCGCTCATTCTCATCTTGCATCCGCTCAACGAGACGCGGCTGACGCTCGGGTTCGCGTTGTGGGTCGCTCTCGCCTCGGCCAGCGCGGTTGTCGGTGCGCTCACCATGGGGCGCAAGACAAGCGGCACGCGCTACACGTTCACAACGACCGCGCTCCCGACGCTGCTGATGGGGCTCGCAGGACTCGCCCTCGCGGGGACGCTGTTCGCTGACCCTGCCCTCGGCCGGCGCTTCTTCGGCGTGAGCGTCGCCGTGTATGCGATGGCGCGCGGCGCAGCGGATCTCTACATGGCGATGCGGGTCGAGCAGTCCGCCCGCCCGCGCTGGCTGCTGTACGCCGGCGGGCTCATCGGAGTGGTGACGGCGCTGTCCATCGTCTTCGGTCCCACCCACGGGCGGCGCATACTGCGCCTGTCGCTCGCGCTGTACTTGGGACTGAGCGGCGTGTCGCTGGTCGCCTACGTCGTCTCGCTTCGGCGCGACGCGGCCCGGCGGGTCCGGGAGCTACTCGGCAGGTGAGGCTGCTTCCGCGGCCCCGGTCACCTCATCCGGCGCCAGCAGGAACTCGCACACGGCATCGCCCACCGTACGATCGAACAGTATCGCCAGATGCCCGAGGTTCTCGACCTCGCGCGCGCTGACGAATGGACCCGCGACTCGCGAGGTCTCGGGCGGGTGCACCAGATTGTCGTGCGCCGAGTAGATCGAGAGCACCGGGCCGCCCATGATCTGGTGCGGGCGACTGCGTGTGTAGAGCGAATCGGCGCGCAGTTGCGACCCGGCGCGCCCGATGACCGGCCCCGTCCACGTCACACCGCGCCATGGGATGGCGATGACGCAGGTGCGCCGCACCCAGTGCGGATGCTTCTCGAGCACGTCGAGCGCGAGCAAGCCTCCCGAGGAGTGCGTCAGCAGATCGACCTGCTCGGCGCCGGTTACCTCGCGGATGCGCTCGACGAACCGCACCACAGTCTCGGCGGACGCTTCAAGCGGCTGCGGCCAGAAGAAGTTGCACGCGTGGATAGGTCCGCAGCCGGCGTTGCGCAGTCGGTGTGCGAGGTAAAGGAAGTCGACGCGGTTCTGGCAGTAGCCATGCACGAGCACGATCGGCGTGCCCGACCGCCCGCTGCCGCTTAGGCGCTCGCCCGCGATCTGGAACAGTGGCAGCAGCGGCTGGCTCCACGCGACGCACCAACACTCCCGCAGGACGGAGCGCGCGGTATCGAGCGCAGAGCGATGCGGGATGTGCCGCGTGGCCTCGATGTAGGTAACCACGATGTAGACCGCGCCGCATGCCCACACGGCCATGACCCAGCCCGCGAGCACCAGAACCACGATCTTGAGCTGACCCGCAATGCCGATCATTGTGGCGTTGCCCCCGGGTTATGCCTCCGATGGCACGACAGGATCGGCGTCGATGTCCTCGAATTCGACCGAGGACAGCCGCTTACCCGCCGAGATGAGCAGTGCTGCAACCGGCGCAGCAAGCGCCGCGCCGAGCAGGCCACCGAACGTGCCGCCCAACATCGTCACGACGAGCACGACCAGCGGACTCAGGTTCAGCGAGTCACCCATCACGCGGGCGTTGATGATGGTCTGGAGCAGGTTCTGCGCGACGAGCACAACCACGAGTATTGCCACCGCCTGCGTCAGTCCACCCGACCCGAGCGCGACGAAGAACGCGAATGCACCCGAGATGATCGCCCCAAAGAACGGGATGTAGCAGGTCAGGAACGTCACGATCGCGACCGCGCCTGCGAGCGGGATCCCCATGAGCAGCATTGCCGCACCGATGACGACCGACACGACGACGCCGGTAATGGTGGTGGCTCGGAAGTAGCCCCGCATTGCGGAGACGGCGTCGCCGACGATGCCGGTGCCCACCTCGACCGGCAGGCCACCCATGTGCCCGCCGATCCATTTCGCGATGTTGGGGAAGTCGGTGAGCACGTAGAAGAGCAGCACGGCGCTCATGAACAGGCCGAAGAACAGCGCGAAGATGCTCGAGAGGCTACTCGCGACCGCCGAGCCAAGCCACGAGGCGATACCACCGGACGCGGCGGAGGCGGCGCTGGTCGCGCCTTGGGGCGACGTGATGCTGTCCTTAAGCTTGTTGCCGTCGATACCGATCGCCTGCAGACCCTCGGCGGCATGAGTCAGGCCCTTGTGAATCTGCTCGTTGATGCTCGGCCACTGCGAGATGACCCCGGAGATCGTCACCCAGGTGGCGATACCAACCACGACGGCAAGGAACAGCAGCACGAGCGTGGCGGCGGCGGCAACCGGTACGCCGCGGGCGACCATCTTCTCGACAAGCGGGTAGGCGATCATGCCTATGACGATGGCGAGGATCAGCGGCACAGAGATGCTCGAGCTGGCGCCCACGAACGCAGCGATGATAACCAGCGCCCCGACGACGCCAATGAACGACCAGCCCGCGACGCCCGCGCTGAGTATCCAGCCCGGCATGAAGGCCGATCCCCCGCTCGAAAACTGGCTGCCCGCGCTGCGAAGGCGGTCACTGAGTTTGGCCATGAAGATTCCCCTCTTGTGGATTGTCTTTCGTCCAGGGCGCTCCCGCCCAATCGGCGCCCCCAGCGTATGCGAGTACGCCCCAACCGTCGAGCGAAACCCCTGCTCTACGGGTCGATACCCAGACGCGTCCTGCCGGCAACGACCTGCTTGCCCTCAGCGGCGGGCTTCTCGGAGAACGAGTCATACCACGCGGAGTAGCGCTTGGTCAGCGGCGGAGCGCTCAGCCCGTGCGCCACGATGCTCAGCAACACCGTCGTGAAGATGACGGTGAGCACCTCGGCGCTGTGGACCAGGCCGAACTCGACGAGTCCCAGCCCGAAGACGATGGACGCCAGCCCCCGAGGTCCGAACCAGCCGATGAA
Source organism: Coriobacteriia bacterium (assembly GCA_013334745.1). Lineage (NCBI taxonomy): Bacteria > Bacillati > Actinomycetota > Coriobacteriia > Coriobacteriia bacterium. The sequence goes on along the minus strand of JAAXWY010000005.1, from coordinate 19,955 downwards.
CCCGACCGTTGGCAGCTTGGTGCCCGTACCCAGCAGCGCGAGCGCGACCGGCCCCATCCGAATGACGGTCAGGCTCAGAAGCGCGTAGGCGATGATCGGCCACGTCACCTTTGGAAGGAAGTAGGCGACGCCAACCAGCCCGAACGCCGTGAACGTCATCGCCGAGAGGACCGCACCGGCCTGCTCGGAGAAGTGAGCGAGCTGGAGGCTGGAGCGCTTGGAGACCGCGGCGAACGCCACGCCGCCGGTGAACGTCGCGATGAATACGCTGCCGCCGAGTGAAAGCCCCAGCCCGTACGCGAGCGCGGCTGCCGCGAACATCACGAGCTGTCGCCAGCCCGCCTCGACGTCCCCGCGGCTGTCGGCCCAGCGGATGACCGCACCACCGATCGCACCGCCGATGAGTCCCGCCACGAGACCAAGCCCGATCTGCTCGGCAGCCAGCCCGAGGAACTCCATCACGGGGCGACCGGTCAGCTCCGCCTTCGCTATCTCGAGTGCGAGGAGGTAGAACGGCACCGCGATGCCGTCGTTCAAGCCGCTCTCGACGTTGAGCCCCTGCCGCACCGAGGCCGGAACCGACGGGTCGGTGACGACCTTCTGGCCGAGCGCGGCGTCAGTCGGCGCAAGGATGATCGCGACAAGCGCGGCCTCGACGAGCAGCATGTTCGGGAAGACGAGAACGGCGACGCCCATGCCCAGAGCGATGGTGAGCGGCAGTCCGACGCCGAGCAGCCTCCCCGGGAGCGAGAGTTGCCGCTCAAGCGAGAGGAGGTTGATGCGCGCGGCATCCGTGAACAGCGCGATCGACAACGTGACTTCGGCGAGCAGCTTGATGCTCTCAACCTCGAGTCGCACGTTCGCGATGCTGAGCACCAGCGGGCCGAGCAACACGCCTACGGCGGTGAAGACGATCGCGGGCGAGAGCGGCGAGTCGGCCAGCTTCGCCGAGAACGCGGCATAGGCCAGCAACAGCAGCGCAAACGCCGGTAGTACCCACGTGTCCTGCATGCCGACCGCCCTCCCTTCACATCGCAGACGGGCCGCCTGCGCTGATGCGGGCAGCCCGTCGTGATTCTACGTGTTCGCGTGCCTAACCCGCGAGTATCCGCGCCTTCTGAGCCGCGAACTCCTCGTCGGTCAGGATTCCTTGCGCCTTGAGTGCCGCGAGGCGCTCGAGCTGGCTGATCATGTCCTCGCCGGGTCCGGCCTGGCCACCGGGGACGCCGACGGCCATGCCGCCACCCGTGGGTACGGCCGAGACCTGCGCGGGCTGCTGCGCCTGCGCCTGATATTGGTTCGCCGCGTTCGCATACGCGTCGACGTTCTTCTGGGCCTGGCGCCGGTTGACCGCGTTCGCCGTCGCTTGTGCCGTACCCGAGATGACCGCTGTGCGAGCCACTGTTCCGAGAAGTCCCATCGTCTGCCTCCTACTCAGCACGCGCCGCAGCGGCGGCGAGCGCATCTTCAACGGCTACTGCGGGGATTCGGGTGGACAGCGCGATCTCGGCACCCGCTTCGATCGCCGCGTTCATGAGCCCGACAGCCCACGTGTTCTCGATCGCAACAGCCACGATCGCCGAGCCGGGAACCATGCCCTCGGCCAGAGCCGCCGAGTCCTCGGCGTCGAACAGCCCGCGCGTATCGGTCTCGATGAACCCCAGCATCGCCTTCTGCTCGGCGGGCAGGTCCTCGATGTCGAGTCCGTGCACTACGCCGTCGGCATCCATCACGAGCAGCATCGCGTCCAGTACGCGAACGATCCCGGCGCCGGCAAGCCTCTCGAGTTCGGCCACGATGGCCCCCTCAAACCGCGGCTCACCCGTCGCCAAGACGACTATGTCGACCGGTCCATACTTCACGTCATCTTCCTCTCGTCATGAGCATGCGCTCACCTGCCGGTGCATGAGTACTCTACCCAAGAACGGTCTTTATGCGTGCTCCCAGCGCATCGATCGTTTAACGGCTTCGGCCCACCGGATCTTGAGGTCGGCGAAGCGCGCTGCAGCCTCAGGCGCAGGCTCGAAGGTCCGGCTGACGCCCGTGAGCGCCGGCAGGTCCGTCGGCTGCGTCCACACGCCGACGGCGAGGCCCGCAAGGTACGCCACGCCCAGCGCGGTCGACTCGGCGACGAGCGCCCGATTCACCGGCACGCCGAGCAGATCGGCGAGCGTCTGCATGACGAGTTCGTTGACGGTCACTCCCCCGTCGACGCGCAGCGCCGGCATCGCATGACCCGAGTCGGTCGCCATCGCGTCGACAAGATCCATGACCTGCAGCGGGATGGCCTCCATGCCGGCGCGCGCGATGTGTGCGCGCGTGGCGCCGCGTGTGAGCCCGAACATCGCACCACGAGCGTATGGATCCCACAGCGGCGCGCCCAAGCCCGTGAGTGCCGGCACGAGCACCACGCCGCCGGAGTCGGGCACGCTCTCTGCGAGCGCCTGGACCTCGGCCGGAGTCGCACCCAGTTCGAGCCCCTCGACGAGCCACTGCACCACGGCGCCTCCCATGAAGATGGAGCCCTCGAGTGCGTACTCGATCGCGTCGCCGGTGCGGGCTGGGACGGTCGTCGCGAGGCTCTTGGACCGCACGCGCTTGCTGCCCGTGTGCATGAGCGCGAACACGCCGGTGCCGAACGTCGCCTTCGCGTCGCCGGCCTCGAAGCAGCCGTTGCCCACGAGCGCCGCCTGCTGGTCGCCGCAGATGCCCGCGATCGGAACCGCAGCGCCAAGTAGCGCCTCGTCGCTCTCCCCCACGACCTCGGCGGAACGCACGATGCGCGGCAGCATGCCGGGCACCACGCGGAACACGGCGCACAGCTCCTCGTCCCACTCCCCGGTCTCGATGTTCATGAGCAGTGTGCGAGACGCGTTCGTGATGTCTGTGACGTGCACGCGCCCGCCCGTGAGGTTGTACACGAGCCAGCAGTCGATGGTGCCGCATGCGAGTTCGCCACGCTCGGCCGCCTCCCGAGCGCCCTCGACCTCGTCGAGCATCCACGCGATCTTCGTCGCCGAGAAGTACGGGTCGATGCCCAGCCCCGTGCGGTCACGCACGAACTCGTCGTGACCCGCCGCCATGAGCAGGTCACACGCGGCAGAGGTGCGACGGTCCTGCCACACGATTGCGTTGTGAATCGGCTCGCCGGTCGCGCGGTTCCAGATGACGACGGTCTCGCGCTGGTTGGTGACCCCGATGGCGCACAGCTCGTCCGGGTCGATGCCAGCGTGCTCGATGGCCTCGCGTGCGGTCTCAAGCTGATTGCTCCAGATGAGGTTCGCGTCGTGCTCGACCCAACCGGGCTTCGGGAAGATCTGCTCGAGGGCGATCTGCGACTGCGCCAGACGCACGCCGTCACCGTCGAAGACGATCGAGCGCGTGCTCGTGGTTCCCTGGTCGAGCGCGAGAATGTACGGCATGTAGCCTCCCCAGAAACGTCAGGAGGCAACTGTAACGCGAAGGCGCGCGGGACGTGCGATGGATTGCGCTACGCGCGATCATCCCAATACGCAGGACGGCGGCGGTGATGGGCGATGGCGGACACGTGAACGCCCCTGGCATCGACCCAGTACATGACCGAGTAGGGAAACCGCCCAACAACGCACTTGCGGGTCTCACCCAACTCGACCGGGTACGCCTCTGGTGCACCGCTCACGAGACTGAGTGCGTGGCCAACCGCATCCAGAAACTCACTTCCCAGCCCCGCGCGCTCAAGATCGTAGAAGTCGGCCGCCTCGTTCAGTTCGAATGCCGCAGCAGGCTCGAAGGTGACCTCGAGGCTCATGCGCGTGATGCCCGCGCCCTCGCAAAGACCTCATCCATCGGGATTGGAACCGTGTTCCCGGCTAGAGCCTCCAGACGACGACGCTCTGCTTCCTCGAGCCACAGGCGCTCAACGTCATCGACGGGCAGATCATCGAGGCTTTCGAGTAGTTCTCGGGCCAGATTCGCGCGACCGGACGGATCGAGACGCAGTGCCTCGCGCTTGAGCTCTTCGATGGTCATGACGCTTCACCTCACAACGACACGGTGCGTGGCAACATGATACCGCCGACCACTGACACGAAGCATCCGCGAGTTACTGCTATGCCTCGGCGGCGTCCGTACCGCGAGCTGCGGCAACCGCATCGACCAGCGACGCCATCGTCGACTCGGCGGCCTCGACGTCGGCCTCGTAGCCGAGCCTGGCGAGCGCCGCGGTCGTGACCGGCCCGATGCTCGCGACCGTCGCACCCGACATGACCGCTCGCGGGTCGAGCCCGGCATCGGTCACCACGCCGAGAAACGCCTCGGCGATCGCGCCGGAGGTGAACGTGAGTACGTCGACGGTGCCGGCCGCAAGGCGCGCGACGACGTCCGCGTCAGGCGTAGCGGGTGCGGTGCGGTACACCACCACGACCTCGACGTCGCAGCCCATCGCGCGCAGCGCGTCCGGGAAGACCTCGCGGGCCTCCTCGGCACGAGCGATCAGAACGCGACGGCACGTATCGGAGTCGAGCTCGGCGAATGCGTCGACGAGCCCTTCCGCGCGGAAGTCCTCGGGGACGATCGTGGGCGGGTGGCCCTCGGAGCGCATGCGGTGCGCGGTCGCCGAACCCACGGCGGCCATGCACGTGCTCGCGAGATCGTCGTAGTTGCCGTGACGCTCGCGGAATCGGTGCAGGAAGCGGTCGACGCCGTTGGTCGACGTGAAGACGATCCAGTCGTAGGTGCCGATCGAGTCGATCGCCGCGTCGACCGGCGTCCAGTCCTCGGGGTCGACGGTCTCAAGCACCGGCATCGCGAGCACCTCGGCGCCGAGCGCCTCAAGCGGCTCCACGAGCGAGTGCGCCTGCGCGCGGGTGCGCGTCACGAGCACGCTGACGCCCGCGAGCGAGCGCGGCGCAGCGGCCGCGTCGGCGGCGCTAGGGGTGATTTCGGGACCGGAGTCGGTCACGGCGCGCGCCTAGGTCTCGAGCAGTGAGTCGACGCTTTCGGCGCGAATCTCGGCGAGAATCTCGTGCGCGCCCATCTCGAGCAGCTTGGCGACCATCGCCTCGCCCAGCGCGATCGGCTGATCTGCCGGCCCATCGAGCTCGGCGCGCAGGATGCGGTCGCCCGCGACGCTGCCCACGATCGCGTCCATGTGCATCGTGTCGCCGTTAAGCACCGCGTAGGCACCGATCGGCACCTGGCAGCCGCCCTCGAGCTTGCGCATGACGACGCGCTCGGCGGTGACGCACGTGAAGGTATCGGCGTGGCAGATCTTGGCGCTGACCTCGCGCATGAACTCGTCGTCCTCGCGGATCTCGATGCCGATGGCGCCCTGACCGACCGCCGAGACCATCTGCTCGGTGGCGATGTAGCCGCTGATGCGCTCGGCCCAGCCCATGCGGGTGATGCCGGCGGAAGCAAGGATGACGACATCGAGCTCGCCGTTCTCGGCCTTCTTCATGCGGGTGTCGAGGTTGCCGCGCACGTCCACGATCTCGACGTCGGGACGAAGCGCGCGCACCTGGGCGATGCGGCGAAGCGAGCTGGTGCCGACCTTCGCGCCCTGCGGCAGCGTGTCGAGCGAGTAGCCCGCGCCGCTCACGAGAGCGTCACGCGGGTCGACGCGCTCGGGCATCGCCGAGATGTAGAGCCCCTCGGGAAGCTCGGTGGGGACGTCCTTCATCGAGTGGACGCACAGGTCGACCGTGCCGGCCATGAGCTCGACTTCGAGCTCTTTGGTGAACAGGCCCTTGCCGCCCACCTTGGCGAGCGGCACATCGAGGATCTTGTCGCCCGTGGTCTTGATGATCTTCAGTTCAACAGGAAGGCCGGTGATCTCTTCCACCAGCCCCTTGATGTACTCCGACTGCCAGAGGGCGAGCTTGCTGCCCCGGGTGCCGATGACCAGCTTCTCTCGGCTAGACGCCAACGGAATCTCCCATCTCATTCTTCTTCGGGGCGGCGGCCTTCTCGCCGGTCCGCCCGAGGATCGTCTTGATAAGTCCCAGCCCGTGCGGGCTCTTGCCCTCAGGGTTGGAGTCGAGGCCGTAGAGGTAACGCGCGGACTCGACGTAGGTGTAGCCGTCTTTCTCGGATGCGACGGACTTGAGACGCTCGGTGGGGCCGTGCAGCATCTTGTTGACGATGGAGCCGGTGAGCATCTCGACGGTCTTGAGTTCCTTCTCCGAGAGACCCCCGAGGCGCTTGATCGCCTTCTCGAGCTCGGCCTGACGGATCGTCTCGGCCTTCGCGCGGATCGCGGCGACGGTGGGGACGACCTCGAGTGACTCGAGCCAGTGCTCGAACTCGATCATCTCCTCGCCGATGATGACCTCGGCGCGCTCGGCCTCTTGCATGCGCTCCTCGAGGTTCTGTGACACGACGCCATTGAGGTCGTCGATGTCGTAGAGGTAGACGTCGGAGAGGTCGTTGACGGCCGGGTCGATGTCACGCGGCACGGCGATGTCGATGAGGAACAGCGGGCTGCCCTTGCGGCCCTTGCGCGACGCGGCGACCTTGTCCTTGGTGACGACGTAGTGGGTCGCAGCGGTCGAGGAGATGACGATGTCGGCCTCGCCCATGCGATCGAAGAGCTGATCGTAGAGGATCGCTTCGCCGTCGAACTTGGCGGCGAGCTCCTCGGCGCGCTCGTAGGTGCGGTTCGCGACGAGGACCTTCTTCACGCCGTTGGAGACGAGGTGCTTGGCCGTGAGCTCGCTCATCTTGCCGGCGCCGAGCACGAGAATCGTGCGGCCCTCGAGCGTCTCGAAGACCTTCTTCGCGAGCTCGACGGCGGCGTAGCTGATGGAGACCGCGTTCTCGCCGATCTCGGTCTCGGTGCGCACGCGCTTGCCCACCTCGAAAGACTGGCGGAACAGCTTGTTGAAGATGCGCGCGCACCCACCGTTCACGAACGCGTGGTCGTACGCCTCTTTCACCTGGCCGAGGATCTGCGCCTCGCCCAGCACCATCGAGTCGAGCGACGCGACGACGCGGAAGAGGTGGCGGATGACCGCTTCGCCCTCCGAGACGTAGAGGTAGCGGACGAGCTCGTCTCGGTCGAGGCCGTGGTAGTCACAGATGAAGTCGATGACTGCGGCCGGACCGTCGAACTCCGTTGAGGTCACGCAGTAGATCTCGGTGCGGTTGCACGTCGAGACGATGACCGCCTCGTTGACCGCAGGTGATGATGTGAGCAACGCCAACGACTCTTCCTGGCGATTCGCCGGGAAGGTGAGCTTCTCGCGTATCTCGACTGGGGCGGTCTTGTGACTCAGACCGACGAGGGTCAGATGCATCGATTCGCTTCTCATGTGGCCGTTATCGGACAAAGATGCGCCCTCGCCGGTGCGGTGCGTGTTGTTCAGGCAAGCAGGCCCGGCGAGGGCGATGTAAAGCGTGCTATGGAACGCACCACTGCTTTGTGCCTGAACGCTCGAATTCTAGCACCGAACAACCCTTAACGGCAATTAGCGCAGCCGCTCAGAGGCAGAGCGAAACGCGTGCCGAGAGGAGTTTGAGCTACTTCCCCGCCCGCGCCTTCTTCACGTCGCCATCGACGATCGCGAAGAACACCTCGGGCAGGATCCCCTTGAGCCGGAAGTAGAAGCTCGAGAGCGCGTCGGGGATGATGTAGTACTTCCCCGTCGCCACACCCTTGGCGATCGCAGCCGCGACCTTCTCGGGAGAGATCGGCTTGATGTTGCCGGCGATGACGTCGGTCTCTTTGGGGCGCAGCGTGTGCTCGTAAGCGAGCGCCGGCGTGTCGGTGTCGGGCGGGCACACGATGTGCACGCTGATGCCGGCCGGCTTGAGCTCGAAGCGCAGCGCTTCCGTGAAGCCCATGATCGCGAACTTCGCCGATGAGTAGCCGGTGTAGCCGTAGATGCCCAGGTACCCCGCGACCGAGCTCACGTTGACGATGTGGCCTTGGCCGCGCTTGAGCATGTGTGGCACGGCGGCCCGGCACGGGTAGACGACGCTCCAGTAGCCGTTGTCCATGTTCGACTCGAAGTTCTCAAGCGGCATCGTGGCGAACTCGCCCGGCACGATGACGCCCGCGGAGTTCACGAGGATGTCGGGGCCGAAGCCCGCCTCGACCAGCGAATCGATCGCTGCGCGCGCGGCCTCGAAATCCGAGAGGTCGGCGGCGCGGGTCTCGATCTTCTGCTCGGGATCGGTGGCAACGGCGCGCAGCTCGGCGGCGGCGGCCGCGAGTTTCTCGGGAGAGCGACCCACGATTGCGACGTCGTAGCCGCGCGCGGCGACGAGCTTCGCGGTCGCAAGACCGATCCCGCTGCTACCTCCGGTGACGATGACGGTGGGGCGCGAGCTCATCGGTGGCTAACGTCCGAAGATGTGGAAGCCGACCGGTACCGTGCGCGCGATGATCGCGAGTGCGACCACGAGCACGAAGCCCAGGAGAGCGACGCGCGAGGTGACGCGGCTCGAGACGCTGCCGCGGTAGACGAGCATGAGGTAGATGCCGAAGAGCAGCCAGACAAAGCCTGACAGCATGATTCTCGGATCGAGCCACCAGCCATCGACGTCGAGCTCAACAGCGCGAAGTATGCCGAGCAGCAGGCCCGCCGTGTAGACCGGGAACGAGAACGCGATCGCGCGGCGCGCCATCATCTGAAGCGTCGAGAGCGAAGGCAGGCGACGGGTGACGATGTTGGAAGTGTGGCTCTTGAGCTTGCCCTCCTGGAACAGGAAGATGCCCGCCGAGACCGCCCCAAAGGCAAAACCCGCGTTAGCGAACACGATGAGCGCGACGTGAAACGTGACGCGCCAGCTGTCGAGCTGCATAGCCTGAACCTCGGTGAGCTGGGCAGGCTCCATGAGTCCGCCCATGAGCTGTGCCGCGCCCATGAAGACGACCGCCACCGGGATGAGGAACGTGCCGTAGATCTTGATTTTGATGAGGTGCTCCATGACGAAGTACAGAAGCACGAGCGCCCACGACGCGAGCATGAGCTGGTTGGGGCCGTTGAGCTGCGTGCCCCCGGTCGAGATCGAGTGCGCGCCGATCGACAGCGTCTGGCAGATGAAGCCGGCGCCGGTCATGAACCGCGCCCACCAGCCCACTTTCGAACGCTTGAGGACGAACTGATACGAATACAACACCGTCGCGGCGATGTAGAGCGCGAGCGAGAACCAGAACAGAACAACCGATGCTTGTGCCACGTTCGCCCTCCTCCCAGCGTCGCGGATGTGTGGTGACTAGGGTACTACTAGACGGTCTTGGCGTCGGAACCGCTACGGCGAGCGGCGGTCTCCTCGAGAACGACCATCTCCTTCTCGAGGCGCATGAGACGGCGAAGCACCATCGTGATGTAGACGATCAGAGCGGCCCAGAGGATCGCGTATGCGGCGATGACGTACGGCGCATCGGCGATGACCAGCCGGTAAAGCTCCATGTTGGTGGGGTCGACATTCATTGCCTGTTACCTCCTCGTAAGCGGCGTTTCGCTGCCGCGACTAACCTTCCAGTGAGTCCTTGATGACGTCCAGCCGCTCGCGCATGCGCTCTTCGCGAACGCGGATCGTGTACACCGCATAGCCGATCGCAAGCATCCCCAGCTGCGCCACGATGAACGGCAGCAGGTTCGACGTCGCCATACCCGACTTGAACACGACGGGGTGATCGGACGGGATGACGCGCGTGATGAAGAACGAGATCGGCGCGGTGATCCACGCCATGATGCCGTACACCGAGGCGTACACGGCGCGGCGCTCCTCGTCTTCGAGCGAGTTGCGCAGCACGAAGTACGCGATCATCAAGAGCGTCATGATGAAGTACGTCGTCAGGCGCGGCTCCCACTCCCACCACACGCCCCAGGACGCCTTGGTCCACAGGTCGCCGGTGATGAGGGTGAGCACGACGAAGACAAGTGCGACTTCCATCGCGACGCGCGACTTGGTGTCGTAGCCCTTGTCCTTGGTCATGAGGAACCGGATGGCGAAGAACGCGGCCACCGTGAACACCAGGAACGAGGCCTCGGCGAACGGAACGTGGAAGTAGAAGATCTTCTGAGAGAACCACGGCCGCCCGAACATGAACCCGGAAGCGTCCTGCCCCAGCAGCGGGAACGCCGTTTGGATCTGCTCGGCGAGCGAGACGGTACCGAACAGCTGGACCTCGGCGGTGAAGAACGCCATGAGGAACGCTGCGGTAGTCGCGATACCACCCACGATCGCGAGCCACAAAGCGATTCGAATCTGCTTCATTCCCGACCCTTCGTCACAACGACTCGACGCGAGTTACGCGCCGAGAACGAACTCGTAAAGAGCGTACGCCGCGAGCAGCATGATTGCATCGTAGCCACCCGCGATACCGAGCATCTTCCAGTACACGGCCATGTCCGGGCTCGCGTTCAGTATCGCCCACGTAGCGGCGACCACGGCAAGCAAGAGCGGGAACATGACCGGGATGAACAGCACCGCAAGCACGAAGTCCTTGCCGGTCGTGTTCACCGACATGGTCGCAAGCAGCGTGCCGACTCCCGCGATGCCGATCGAACCGACGATCAATATCAGCGATAGATAGCCCCACGTCGCGATGCCACTAGAGTACTTGCCCGCGTTGAAAATCAGCATGAACAGCGGCGTGACGAACACTTCAACGATCAGCAGAAACAGCAGGTTGCCGATCGCCTTGCCGAAGAAGATGACCGGTCGGTCGACCGGCGCGAGAAGGAGCGCGTCGAGACACCCCTGGTCCTTCTCATGCACGAGCGAACGGTTCAGCCCAAGAAGCGACGTGAACACGATGGCGAGCCACAAGAGCCCGCCCGCGATGTTGGTGACGTCGAACTCGCTGCCCGCCTGCGAAAGTGCGATGTAGTAGATGAGCAGCACGAGCAACGCGTAGAGGCCCATCGAGGTGAGCATCTCTTTGGTGCGCAGCTCCATGACGATGTCCTTCTTCAGGATCGCCTTGAACTGACGCATGCTCGAGATGTGGGAACCCTGCTTCTGCTCGGCCATGGGCTTACGACACCCCCATGCCGACGGTCGCGCGATACGTCGCCGCAAAAGCGTCGGGGTCGATGGCCTCGCGCTCGTCGAAGAGCACAATCTTGCCGCGCGCCAGGATGAGCGCGTGGCTGCAGAGCTCAAGACCCTTCTGCAGGTCGTGGCTGATCATCACGAAGGTGTGCTCGGCACGGACCTGCGCGATGAGCGAGTCGAGGATGTCCATCGCGTGCGGGTCGAGGCCGGAGTACGGCTCGTCGAGGAAGATGACGTCGGGCTTGTGCAGCAGTGAGCGCGCGATCGAGAGGCGCTGGATCATGCCGCGCGAGAACGTGCGCACGGCATCGAGGCGCCGGTGGTCGAGCTCGACCGCGGTCAGCAGCTCTTTGACGCGCCCCTTCGGGTCATCGATGCAGTAGAGGTCCGCGAAGAACTCGAGGTTCTCCTCGGCGGTGAGGTCGGGGTAGAGCAGCGGGTTGTGGCTGATAAAGCCGATCCGCTCGCGAAGCTCCACCGCATCCTCGACCACGTCGAGGCCGGTCACGAACGCCTTGCCGCTCGACGGCGTTGTCAGCGTCGAGAGCACCTTGAGCATGGTGGTCTTGCCGGCGCCGTTGGGGCCGAAGATCGAGAGAAAGGCGCCCCGGGGCAGCTCGAAGCTGACCTTGTCGAGCGCCTTGCGCGCGCCGAAGGTCCGGGAAAGCTCCCGGACCTCCAACGCGAATTCTGTCTGGTTGGTTTCGGTCATGCCTTAGCGCTTGCCCTGCTTGCCGGTCTTGGCCACGGCTTTGCCGGTCTTGGGCAGCGGTGCGCCCGCGACGACGAGCTCACGCGCGCCGGCCTTGGGCCAGGTCGCGATGCTCGTGCCGATCAGCAGGATGATGAAGCCGCCCCATGAGAACCAGATGAGCGGGTTGATCTTCACGTTGATGCTGATGCCGCTCTCATCGGCGCCCTGCATGGTGACGAAGATGTCGCGCAGAGGCTCGGAGAGTACACGGGCGTCGGTACGGGTCTGCTGTGTGGCAGCGAAGGTGGTCTGACCCGGGTTGATGGTGCCGACGACCTTACCGCCACGGGTGACCTGCAGATTGATGGTATCGACCGTGTTGCCGTTCTTCAGGGTCTCGGAATCGGTGCCCACGAAGTTGAACGTGTACTGGTCGACAGTGAACTTGGCACCCTGCTGCTGCGGGATCGTGTAGGTGTTGTCGTAGACGTACATGGCCGAACCCACAAGGCCGATCAGGATGATGCCGATACCGATGTGGGCCAGGTAACCACCCGACTGGCTGCGAGCCTTGGACAGGATGCTCCACAGCGCTGCGCCGAAGCTCTCGCCGCGCGCCTCGGCACGCTTCTTGGCACCGGTGATGAACATCGCGCCGGTAGTGGAGATGAGCAGTGAGCCCGCGAACAGGCCGAGGAGGCCGATCGCGTGGTAGTACCACGCCGGGCCGGCCTCAGCCATCTTGAGACCCGGCGACGAGGTCAGCAGCACCATGCGGTCGTAGATCGGCTTGAGTGTCGTGGAGAACTCGACCACGAGCAGCGCGAAAATCGCCGCCGCCGAGACGAGCGGCCACTTGATGCGGCTCCACAGCAGCTTGCCCTCGGTCGTGCGCCACGAGAGCATCGGGCACAGCGCCACGATGAAGACGTAGAGCACGCCGACGGGGCGCGCGACCGCGTCGAAGGTGCTCGGCGGGATGGAGCGCTTGCCGAACAGCATCCACGACGGGAGCGCCGAAGTGATCGTCAGGTAGGCCACGAGCAGGCCCGCGACGAGCATGATGACGTTGTTGAAGTAGTACGCCGCTTCCTTACCGGTGAGCGACTCGAACTCGTCGTTGCCCTCGAAGGTGCCCTTGCGGAGCATCGGGCCGAAGATCGCGACCGCGAACGCGACAAGGATCATGGCGAGGAACAGGTAGAGCGAGACCGGGTCGGCCTCAAACGCGTGCACCGACTGCACGATGCCCGAGCGCGTGATGAAGGTACCGAGAATCACGAGCGCGAAGGTGACCGAGGACAGCGCGATCGCCCACTTCTTGAAGCCGCCGCGCTTGCGATAGATCGTGAAGCTATGGAGCAGACCAACGCCTGTCAGCCACGGAAGCAGTGATGCGTTCTCCACCGGGTCCCAGCCCCAGTAGCCACCCCAGCCGAGGACGACGTACGCCCAGACCGAACCCAGGCCGATGCCGGCGCCCAGGAACAGCCACGAGAAGACCGTGATGCGGTCGACGATACGAACCCATGCATCGGATCCGTCGTTGACGATGATCGCGGCGACGGCGAACGCGAACGGGATCGTAAGACCGGCATAGCCGATGAACAGTGTGGGCGGGTGAGCGATCATCGCCCAGTGCTGCAGCAGCGGGTTCATGCCCCACGCGGCCGCCTCACCGACGAGCTCGCCCGCGGGTCCGAGGAACCCGGCGTCGGTGAGCTTGAAGGGGTTGTTGGGCTGCGAAAACAGCATGCCCGAGGCGAACAGTGTCATGACGACGTTGGTCACCATGAGGCCCATGTTCGACAGCGAATCCATGAGGTTGATGCGGCGATAGGCGATCCACGCCGCGAACAGCGAGATCAGCCACGTCCAGAACAGGAACGATCCTTCACGACCGGCCCACAGCGCGGAGAGCGTGTAGAGCCACGCGAGGCTCGAGACGTCCGGGCTGTGGTTCTCGGCGACGTAGAGGAACGTGAAGTCCTTGGTGTAGAACGCCACCACCATGATGGTCACGGCGATGGTAAGAGAACCCGCCGCGACGTAGGTGCCCCAGTAGCCGAGCTTCGAGATCATCTCGCCGCCCTTGCGGTTGTGACCCGCAAGCAACGAGCCCACCGCCAACACGCTGGCTATCAGCGCGAGTCCGAGCATCACCAATCCGAGCGTAGCCATACCTCAACTCCGTTCGTACACGATTCACGACAAGCCGAGTCCGGCGGCGCCGGTCTCGGCGGGGCTGCCTTGCTTACTGCTGGCTCTGCTCGAGGGCGACGCTCGTGGCGACGAACTTGCCGTCCGAGAGCTCTCCACCCAGTACGAGCTGCACGCCGTCCTTGATGCCGTCGGGCAGTACACCGGCGAACGTGACGGGAACCGCCTGCCCGCTGCCGTCGGCGTTCTGGGCGATGATGAAGCGATCCCCGGTCGAGCCGGCCGGCGCGAGCGAGGCAGGCTTGAGGTAGCCGGTCACGCGCATCGGCTTGCCCTCGAGCGTGGCGCCGCCCGCGACGACGTCAGCGATCGGCGTGGCGCCGGTGGCGGACTCGTACTTCGACGGGCACTTGGTGATCATGTCACCGGCCGTGAGTACGCCCTGGTCATCGATCTTGCCGGTGACGATGGCGACGACGCCGTCACCGAACGTGGCGGGCACGGTGCCGGTGTAGACGACCTTCAGAGTGGGACCGGTGTTCGCACTGTCCTGCTCGCCCCTGATCGTGAAGCGCATGGGGTTGGACTTCTTGTCCCACGAACCTGCGACCACGGTGCCGCCGACCTTGACCTGCTCACCGACGAGCGACTTGTCGGTGGTGATCGCGGCGATATCCGCCTCGTAGGCACCCTGCTTGCCACCCGTGTAGTAGACCATCGCAGCAACGGCGATGAGAATCGCCGCTGTCACGCCGATGAGACGAATTCGAGCCCGCTTGTTCACGTACTTCACTCCCTAATGCTCGCGACTGCAGCGCACAGCCGAGCACATCCTTGGAATGGGCGTCCGCGCACGACCCTGCGCAGGGACCACACCGCTTTTCCGAACCGCCTGCCTGAACACATGGATACTAGCACCGTCAGGACCTCGGGGCTAGGCTGAAGGCACCTTAAGATGTGCCGTTTGTGTGGAGCCATCAGCAAAGAACGCGCCTACTTATCGGCGGCGACGTCCTTTTGCAGCCAGGCGACGTCGGGCTTGAAGCCGACACTGTCGAGCAGCTCGCGATACCGCTCAGGCGACAACTCACCTTTCGCGTTGTCGAGCGCGACCATGGTCGCCTCGATGAGGTTCGTCCCGAACGAACGGCCGGAGAGCCTCGGCGTCGAGGTCACGAGCAACTCGACACCCCGCTCGCGGCACAACTCGACGTCAACCGGTGTGGTCGTGTTGGTGATGATCCACTTGCCGCGCATGTCGGGCGGCATGTACTTCTTTACGTACTGCCAGTCACCGGCGATGATGTCGGCCCATGTGTAGAGCTTGCCCGCGGTGGGGTTGACCTTCGTCGCCTCGTCTTGCTTGTCCCCCACCGGGTACAGCACCGAGAACGGCAGCTGAGCCACGGCCGGCGTGAGCAGGCGCACGACGGTCTTGAGCGTGCCCCACTTCTTGATGATGATCGGCAGGTCGAGCGCGTAGAACAGGTCGCCGAAGACCTGCTCCGTGCCCGCGTTCTGAAGCGCTTCGGCCATGCCCCAGCGGTCGACCGCAGAGGTCATCAGTACCTTCTTGCCCGCGAAGTCCAGGCCGTGAGCCGTCTGCAGGTACTCGATGGTCGAGCCCTCTACCGGCCCCTTGAGACCGCTGCCGTCGACCACAGGCGTCTGCTTGACGCCGGCCAGCAGTCGCTTCGCCTCGCGGAAGAAGTACTTGCGGCCATCAGCGCGCAGGTAGACGTCGATGCCGCCCATCCCGAACGCCGCGACGGTGCCGTCGAGCTCAGCGAAGCGCGCTGCCGCCTTCGCGAGGTCGCCGTTGTGGCCTTCTCGGCGGATCTTGAATCGCTCGCCGAGCAGATCGATCTCGACCTCGTGGTCTCGGCTGGACGAGCCGATGGACACGCTTACGACTTCCTTGATGGCTGCCACCTCCCGGGGAGTCCGGATGCGTCCTTGAGCGCCGCCGAACCGCGGCTGGTCGAGCCGTGGGCCGGTCGGGCCGACATGACGCCTGTCAGGATCGCGTCGAGCTCCTCGACGTCGACTGTGACCGCCTCGCGAAGCGGGGACGATCCGAGTGGTACCCCGACGACTTCCGTGCCGAGGATTCGTTCCATGGTCTTGATGCGCCAGTCGCTGGCGAGCAGGACGAGCGTGTCGTAGTCGCGCAGCGTGGCGATGGTCTCCAGCAGCGTGTTGAAGACCGCCGTGACCTCGCCCGATTCGATGTTCTCGCGCTCCTCTTGCGAGAGCACAAGCACGAAGTCGAGCGCGTGGTTCTCGGCGAGTGCCTTGACCTCGGCGGCGTTGGCGATCGGGAAGCCCACCATCGCCACCCGGTTGCCTTTGCGCACCTCGCCCAGGGTCTCGAGGAAGCTCACGAACGAGCGCTGCACCCCGTGGCTTTTGGCGACGTCGTCTTGCGTGGCTCCGGCCTCGCGGTCCTCGAGGATGGAGGCGATGGCGTCGCGCAGCTTGTCCTCGCTCACGACCTTATCGCCGATCCGGTACAGCCGCACTCGCGCCCCTCCTCGCCTCAAGCGTGTACACACAAGTGTGTGCATCGCCGAGTATACGCGAGCACGGGCGGTTGGAAGCGCCGATTCGCGCGCCGCGATCGACTGTCTCGGGTATGGTCATGGTGTGAGATTCAGAAGGAGGGCTGCCCGTTGAAGCACGCGCTGGAGATTTACGAGGCGGTGGCGCGAGTGGTCGACCCGGTCTACCTGGTCGGCGGCTCGGTGCGCGACGTGGTCATGGGCCGAGCGTGCAGCGACTACGACTTCACCACGCCGCTTCTGCCCGACCGCATCGAGGCTGCCGTCCGCGAGGCGGGGCGCAAGCCCTACCTCATCGGAAAGAAGTACGGCACGGTGGGGTTCAAGGCCGATGGGCGCCTTGTCGAAGTGACGACGTTCCGCTCGGAGGTCTACCCCGACGACACGCGCAAGCCAAACGTCGAGTTCCTCACCGAGCTCTCGGGCGACCTCGGCCGACGCGACTTCACGATCAACGCCATGGCGATGCAGGCCGAGGAGGTCATCGACCTGTTCGGTGGACGAGCCGACATCGACGCGCGCATCATCCGCGCCGTCGGCGACCCGCGTGAGCGCTTCCGAGAGGACCCGCTGCGTATGCTGCGCGCCGCCCGCTTCGCGTCACAGCTCGACTTCACCGTCGAGCACGACACCACCGCCGCCATGGAGCGCTACGCGCACCGCATCCTGCACGTGGCGCGAGAGCGTTGGATGATCGAGCTCGACAAGCTGCTCGTGGGCGACAACGTGGCGTACGGACTCGGCGTGCTAGCGCGTACCGGCCTGCTGCGCTTCATGGTGCCCGAGCTCGAGCTACAGATCGGCTACGACCAGAACTCGCCGCATCACGACCGCACGCTCTTCGAGCACACCCTTGCGGTGGTCGCGGCCGTCGAGCCGGAGCCGGCGTTGCGGTGGGCGGCCCTGCTGCACGACATCGCGAAGCCCTTCGTGCGCGCCGAGAAGCCCGACCGGAGCGTCTACCACAAGCACGACCTGCTCGGCGCAGAGATCGTGGAACGGCTCGCGCTCTACCTCAAGTGGTCCAAGTCGCGGCGAGAAGCGGTCGTCACGCTGGCGCGCGACCATCTGCTGGAGACGAGTCCGCTGCACGATGCTGACATGGGAGCCAAGCCGCCGAAGACGCCCTAGGCGCGGTTGCGATCGAAGATCATGCGCAACCCCTCGAGCGTGAGGTCCATGTCGACGTCGGTGATCGTGTCGCACAACGAGCCCATGCGCTCCGCGAGCCCTCCGGTCGCAAGCACGGGCGTCTCGGTGCCGAGTTCGGCCCACACACGGCGCACGAGTCCATCGACCATCGCCGCCTCGCCAAGAAGCAGCCCCGCCTGCACACTCATGCGGGTGTTGGTGCCGATGACCGCCGAGGGCGCCTCGAGGTCGACCTTGGAGAGCCGGGCCGCCTTGCTGAACAGCGCTTCTGCACTCGTCTCGACGCCCGGCGCGATCGCACCGCCCAGATAGCCGCCGTCCTCGGCGATCACGTCGATCGTGGTCGCGGTGCCGAAGTCGACGACGACGACGGGCCCGCCGAGACGCGCGAACGCCGCCACGCCGTTGACGATACGGTCGGCGCCGACCTCGTGGGGGTTGTCGTAGCGGATGGGCATACCGGTCTTCAGTCCCGGCCCGACCACCATGACCTCGCAGCGGCACGCGATGGCGACGAGGTCCTCCCACGCGGCGGTGAGCCGAGGCACCACCGAGGCGAGGATGACGTCGCTGACGTCCTCCCACGACAGGCCGTCGAGCGCGAGCAGACCCGCGAGCTTGACGCGCAGCTCGTCGGCGGTCAGCGATGCGTTGCTTGAGATGCGCCAGTGTCCGGCGAGTCGCTCGGCGGCGAACAGGCCGATCACGGTCTGGGTATTGCCTACGTCGACAGCGAGCAACATGGTCGAATCCCCTCCGGGGTGGTAGGAGTTCTTCACGGCACGGTGACGCGGGCGGGTTGACCCCGAGCGCCGGTGCTATCATCGGCCGAGATACCCGCACCTGCAAGCACGGCGCTTCCGTCAAGCGTCTGAGCAGCGGCAATGCACTGACACCGACGGTCTGGAGGCCTCCGTTGACCGACTCCCCCGCTCGTATCCTCGTCGTCGACGACGAACCATCGATCACCGAATTCGTGAGTTACAACCTTCGCAAGGAGGGCTACGACGTCACCGTCGCCGAGGATGGCGACAGCGCTCTGGCGCTCGCGAAGCAGCATCCGTTCGACCTCGTCGTCCTCGACGTCATGCTCCCCGGCATCGACGGCTACGAGGTCTGTCGCCGGCTGCGGCAGGACTCGAGCGTGCCGGTGCTGTTCCTCTCGGCACGCGACACCGAGCTCGACAAGGTCGTGGGCCTCGAGATCGGCGGCGACGACTACCTCGCCAAGCCGTTCGGTGTGCGCGAGCTGACCGCCCGCGTCAAGGCGCTGCTGCGTCGCGCACCCTCCGGCAGCCGCGAGCCCGGCGTCGCCGGCGAGCGTATCGACCTCGCGGGCGTCGTCCTCGACGAGGGCGCGCACCAGGCGACCGCCGGCGAGACGCTCATCGACCTCACGCCCCGCGAGTTCGAGCTCCTCGCCTGCCTCATGCGCCACGGCGGCAAGGTACTCTCACGCGACCAACTGCTGCGCGAGGCGTGGGGCTGGGAGTTCCTCGTCGAGACCAAGACCGTCGACACGCACGTCAAGCGCCTGCGCGACAAGCTCGAGGCCGCCGGATGCGACCCCGCGCTCGTCGAGACGGTCCGCGGCTACGGCTACCGGTTCCGCGTCTAGCGCCCACGACCGGCTCGAGCGACACCGTCGCCCTGCCACCCCGAGGAGACCTGACATGGGCACCACCCTGCGCTCGAAGATCGCGATCTGGATGGGGCTCGTCGCACTTGCGGCGGCGACCGCAGCCTACGTCCTCCTCGACTTCGGCGGCACCGGCACCGGCATCGGCGTCGTCGTCGCGGCACCGATCACGGGCTGGCTGATCGGCCGACTCGTGGGCCAGCGCATCGTCGCCCCACTCGAGCGTCTCGGCGTGTCCGCACGCGCCTTCGCCTCGGGCAACCACGCCGCACGTGCCGACGTCAGCGGACCGCGCGAGACGCGCATCGTCGCCGAGGCGTTCAACCAGATGGCCGGCCAGATCGACGACGCGCTCGAGGAGCTCAAGCGCGAGGAGCGGCGCAAGACGCAGTTCGTCAGCGATGTCAGCCATGAGCTGCGCACCCCGCTCACCGCGATCCGTGGCGCCGCCGAGACACTCCTCGACGGCGATGTCGAGGCCGAGGACCAGCAGCGCTTCCTCTCGACGATCGCGCTCGAGGCCGAGCGGCTCGGCAGGCTCGCGAACGACCTGCTCACGCTGCAGCGCATCGAGGGCGCGACGGGCGAGCTGCCGATAACCCAGGTCGACCTGCGCTTGGCCGCGGATCGTGCCGCGGCGATGCTCGAGCCGCTGCTGGAGGACCGCGAGGTGACGCTCACCGTCAACGGCGCGGCCGCGACCGTCCTGGGCGACACCGACCGCCTGCAGCAGGTCGTCACCAACCTCGTGGACAACGCG